>JAZUBE010000312.1:0-7627 GCA_045638325.1 Eubacteriales bacterium | reverse complement strand
CCGTTCCATATCTCCTCGGTGCTTGTAGCAGAGGATGCGATAACAAAGTCACCTTCGATACCGCGTTTTTTCACCATATCACGGAAGATTATCTCCGCCGAAGGGCTTCGGCAGATATTTCCGTAGCATACAAACATTATTTTAGTCACTGTATACCTCCACATCCGTACATTTTACTGTGAAATAAACAAGCTCCTTTTTATGAAGAAGTACGTGTATCTCATAACCATTGTCGGTCTTGTATATCTCATCGTACAACCACCATGCACTGCGAAGAGGTTCTTCTCTGCAAAGCACCTCGGCATCACGGAACACTACTCTTGTGGTACTCGTCATTCCGCCTTCAAGATGCATTACAATATTCTTACCCGACTTATGACAGGATGTGACGTAACAGTCATGAAGATCGAATCCGTCAGCAAAATGAGGCTCATTTTCGTCAAATGCCTTTTTGTAATATTTCCAGTAATCCGACATGGTCTTTTTTACGGATCTTTCGTTGTCATTGCAAAAATCCGTAATTGCCTTTTTCACCTTTTCAGAAGCCACGCCGAGAGCAAGCACACGAACATCCGCCACCATGTCAAGTATCTCACGCGGGAGATTTGCATTGTAGATTCCTATATTATACTTCCATCCTCTGCGGAATTTCCTTTTTTCTGATGCAGGATCAAAAACTCTGTGCATTTCCTCAAATGCTTTTTTGGCTACCTCACGTCTTTCGTAATATTCCGTCCTCATCTCCTCTATCTCCTCCGGAGACGGTGTATAGTCACCCATTGTCTCAAAGTAAAACTCCTCGGGATAAATATCCTCAAACTTTACATTATATGATCTCTCCATCATTGCAAGATGAGCTAACTCGGCTTTTTTATAAAGCTTTTCAAAATAATTCTCGGAAAAAGTCTCAGCCCGCTTATCCGCCCTAATGCCAAAATGATATGATTCTTTCTGACACAGCTCATACCATTCCTTGGTAAAATACTTCATGTCTGACCTCTCCTTTACCCCATTATCATACCGACACCACGCTCAAGGTCAGCTGCACTGAGCATTCCCGTAGCATAAGTCACAAGCTCACCCTTTGAATTTATAAAAAATGTCATGGGGATGCTTGAAGTACGGTATTTCACAGACGCATCCATTTTAGTATCGAAGAACACGGGGAAGGTATAATCCGTACCTTTGATGAATTCTTTAGCACTGTCCACAGTCTCCTGTGTTCCGTCGGTACAGTTGACCATCATAAACTGCACTTTATCCCCGATTTCCTTATATTTCTTATTGAAATCAGGCATCTCAGCTTTGCAGGGAGGACACCAGCTTGCCCAGAAATTCAGCACAACGGGCTTTCCTCTGAAATCCGAAAGCTTCACCTCATTTCCCTCCGCATCGATGACTGTAAAATCGGGAGCAAGCAGAGCATTTTCATCCTCTGCGGTATCAGTTTCAGCCTTTGTGCTCTGTTCCATAGTCACAAGGCTGTCGGGTTTATATTCGTCGCCGAGATTTGTATAAAGGAAATACGCACCAACAAGAAGCGCCGCAAATGCAATAACGCCTATAATAACACCAATTTTCTTTTTCATTTCATGTCCTTTCCTGTATTATGAAAGAAGTCCGACAAATCTGCCGAAAAGTCCCGTCATCATGAGAACACCCACAACGATAAGGAATACTCCGCAGATAATGTTTATTACTTTGTAATTCTTTTTAATAAAGTTAAATGCTCCCTTAAGCTTATCAATAAGTACTGCGCTTATGATAAAGGGTATGCCGAGACCGAGAGAGAAAACGAGAAGCATGAGAATACCTGCAAATGTACTTCCCTGACCCGATGCCATTGCAAGTGCCGAACCGAGAAATGCTCCCACGCAAGGAGTCCATCCCACGGAAAAAACTATACCGAAAAGCATGGATGAGAAAAATCCCATCTCGCCTGCCGTTTTTTTACCTTTCATTCCGCGAAACAGATTCACCTTCAGAACTCCGAGGAAATTAAGGCCGAAAAGCACAACGATAAGTCCCGTTACTGCATCTACGGCACTGCGGTATTTTGTAAGGAATCCGCCAATTGTACCGGCAAGGGCTCCCATCATAACAAAAACCACAGTAAAGCCGAGGACAAATCCGATGGCATTACGGAGTGCCTTCCCCGATTTTCCCGAGGTCTTTCCTCCTGCGAAATATGTCAGGTACACGGGAATCATGGGAAGTATACATGGGGAAATAAATGTTATGATACCCTCAAGAAACGAAATAAAGTACTGCATTTATATTTATATATCCCTCCGATAAATAAATTCTGTATTTATTTTATCATACGCATACCGATTGTGCAAGTCCGTAATGCTTTGCAATACTGTAATTTTTTCGCAATTTATATGCATCTTATTGCTTTTGTTCAGCCAATATGTTATTATTTGTATAGCAACAAAAATGAAAGGATACCGACAATGAACTACAAATTCAAACTCGCAACCCCTCCCATGGGTTGGAACTCATATTGCACCTGCGACTGCGATCCCTCCGAGGAGATCATGCTTTCTGCTGCAGACCTGCTCGTAGATCTCGGTCTTGCAGAGGTCGGATACAATTACGTAAACCTTGATGACGGCTGGCTGAAACCCGAAAGAGACGCAAACGGACGTCTTCAGCACCGTGATGACATCTTCCCTCGCGGTATGAATTTTCTTACCGATTACATCCACTCCAAAGGTCTGAAGGCAGGTACATACCTCGGTGCGGGTGAGACTACATGGCATGGCGATGCCGGCTCTCTCGATCATGAGTTCGAAGATGCAAGATCCTGTGCTGAATGGGGTTTTGACTACATCAAATATGACCGTCATCCCACGGAGAAGCCTTGGGACACTGTTGCGGCATACACAAAGATGGGACTTGCCATCCGTGACTGCGGCCGTGATATCATCTATAATCTTTGCGAGCACGGCACCACCGATCCCTGGATGTGGGCACAGCCTGTAGGTCAGCTCTGGCGCACAGGCAAGGACATCCGTGACAACTGGAAGTATTCAGAGAATCCCAGTGGTGGTCTTGGTGTTATCGATATGATCGACATGGTCGTATGTGAAGCGGCAAAGTACTCTCACAAGGGCGGATTCAACGATCCCGATTTCCTCGTTGTAGGATGTGGTAAGCAGAACGAATGGATGGGCGGCGGATGTACCACTGAGGAATACCGTTCCGTTATGGCTATCTGGAGTATGCTCTCCGCACCTCTCCTGATCGGTGCAGATCTGCGCAACTTTGCTGCAGGCAAAAATCTTGACGGTCTTGAGATACTCAAGAACCGAGGTATGATCGCCATTGACCAGGATCCTCTCTCAATTCCGGCACGCCGTATTTTCCATGATCCGCTGAAATATGATCTGTGGTACAAGCCCATGAATGATTTCAAGTGGGCTGTGGCTCTCAACAACCGTTCCGGTGACAAAATGGATATCGGATTCACTCTTGCTGAGGTAGGTCTGTCGAATGAGATCCCCGTGAAGCTCACCGACGCATGGACAGGTAATGTTGTTGCAACAAAGCTGAAGGGCGAGTACGTGACAAATGTTGCACGTCACGATACCGCTGTATTCATCATCGAGCCTGATTTTAACTGAGATACGTTATTATGCGTGGAACCCTTTTTAGGCAAAAAAAGGTTCCACGCCCTCCCAAAAACTTAAACTATGGGATATTGCAACAGGAAATTTATACAATGAGAAAAGCCCGTTGTTTGGCATTTGTCAAACAACGGGCTTTGTTGTGTAGTTTATGCTTTTTTGAATATTTTTCTGAGCATTTCCGGAGGTATCTGGGACAGTACGATTCCGACGAAAATCAGCGCACATCCTATATAACCGGTAAAATCCATATACTTTCCGAGTATGATCGCTTCACCGATAGCACTGAATACTGCTTCTGTGGAGAGGATAATGGCTGCCATTGTGGGGTCTGCATCCTTCTGTCCGAGAAGCTGGCAGGTATAAGCGATTCCCACAGATCCGATTCCTCCGTAAAGGAGAGGCAGAAGCGCCGCCTTCACATTCGCTATCTCAAAGACATCTCTCTCAAAGATAACTGCGCATATTATGGTAAGAACTCCGCACACGGCAAACTGCACCATTGAAAATCTGAGGGGACGCACAACTTCGGCATATCTGTCGAGGATTATAATATGCAGCGCCCAGAGCACAGCACCGATAATAAGGAGAGTCTCTCCGATTCCGAATTTTGCAGATTCGCCAACGGCACAAAGAAGATAAAGTCCTCCCACAGTGAATATGGCACCTACCCACACGTTGAATCCGGTTTTTCTCTTCATGAAGATGAAGTAAATTATAGGTACCAGTACAGTATAGAGACCTGTCAGGAAACCGGGTTTACTTGCACTTGTGGTAAGATCTACACCAAACTGCTGAAGATTCGCAGCCGTAAACAGCACGGCTCCTGCAAGAAGACCATATTTTACAGTTGCAGAAAGTTCTTTTTTGCTTGATCTGCCTCTCTCAAAGAGGAGGATCACCGGCACAAGGGACACAGCTCCCATGACAAAACGAATTCCGTTAAAAGTGAATGGACGCAGATAATCTGCGCCCACCAACTGTGCCACGAAAGCAAATCCCCAGATCATAGCGGTAAGTACCAATAAGATCGTAGATTTAACTTTTTTCATAATTCTCAGTCAAGGTCGATAGCTTCATCAGCCATCATATCATTTTCAAAGTTTTCAGAAGATGCAACACTGTTTTCTGCATTTGCAGAACTTGCGTTATATCCACCTCTGCGGCGTCTCTGACGATTTCTGCGCTCCATCTTATCTGCGCCCTCATAGGTAACGACTACCTTACGGTTATCATCAGAACCTACAGAATGGGTATCGACATTGTCGATAAGCTGGATCTCTGAGTGGATGATACGTCTCTCATAAGGATTCATAGGCTCAAGCACAAAATTTCTCTTATACTTAATAGCCTTTGAAGCCATTCTGCGAGCGAGAGCACGGAGAGTCTCCTCTCTCTTCTGTCTGTAATTCTCAATATCAACAGTGATCTTGAGGAATTCTCTGTTAGGTGTAGGAGAGCGTCTGCTTGCGCTGAGATTTGCGAGATACTGGATAGCATCAAGAGTCTCACCGTGGTGACCGATAAGAGCACCTGTGGTATCACCCTCAATATTGATTCCAACGTATGCACCATCCTCATCCTTCACGGGAACAGCCTTTGCTTCGATCTCAAGATCGCGGAGCACGGTCTCGATAAACTCAACTGCAAACTGCATTTCCACATCTGTAATGGGATCGTACTTTTTCTTCTTGTCTTCGGACTCAGCCTTAGGTGCCGGAGCTGCAGGAGCTGTCTCAACAGGCTTTACGGGAGCCACAGGCTTCTCCTTCTTTTCAGCAGGAGCCACAGGCTTTTCCTTTTTCTCCACAGGAGCTGCAGGCTTCTTCTCTTCTTTTTTCTCTTCCTTCTTTACAGGCTGTTCCTTAGCCTTAGCAGGAGCTTTTTCTACATTTGCCTTATTTGTTGTTTTGGGTTGAGGCTTCTTCTCTGCAGGGGCAGGACTTCCGTCTCCGCCACGATCGGTCTCGACCTTCATAGTCTTCATATCGCTGATGATGGATCCGATATCGATATCCTCCTCACCGTCATCAATAACGACCTTCAGCTTTGCGGGAGTGCTTCCGATTCCGAGGAATCCCTTCTTAGGCATTTCAAGGATCTCAAAAGATACCTCACCCTCTGAGCTGTACTTGGAGTATGCCTCAGACATAGCCTCTTCTACTGTTTTAGCGGTTATGATTATTTCTTTTTTCATCGATTAAATAGTCTGCGATGTGCAGCCCTTTCATACTGATTACTTTCTGGGCTTATCGCTGTCATCCTTGAGAGGTGCGGTGACAACGCCTTCTTTTGTTTTTTCTTCCGGGATAACGGGAACAGCTTCTTCTTTTTCCAGACTTTCCTCAACGGCCTTCGCCTTTGCGGGAAGCTCTGCTACAGTCTCATCCTCATCCTCGTCGATATAATGGAGAGAACGAACCTTAGGTCTGTTGGGATCAAGATTTGCACTCTTGTTCTTTTTCTTGGGGTTCTTACCTGCAAGCTCTCTTTCAGCTGCCTTATAATCTTCTTCAGTAAACTGAGGAACGGGGATAGCCTTTGAGAGAATGATCTGCTGAACAGTTGCAAAGATGTTTCTAAGGATCCAGTAAACACCCATTGCACCGGGCATGATTGCTGCAAAGTATACAGACATAAGAGGCATAGCGATGTTCATGATTCTCATGCTTGTGCTCTTCTGCTGTGCTTTCACCTCGGGAGACTGATAGCTGAACTTACGGATGATGATCTGGCTTCCGTACATTGCAACAAATGTTACAGCAGGAATAATAAGAAGCCAGGGATTCAGAAGACTTCCGCTTGCATCCTTTGCAAGAGGAACCTGAGTCAGATCAAGTCCGAACAGCTTAAAATCGGGGAGAAGTCCCACATCAAATGTCTCACTGAAGAACTTCCATGTAGATGAGTTACTCTCTGCAGCCTTGATAAGGTCTCCGGAAATGGTAAGCTCGTTACCGCTTGCCTGGAACCAGTTTCCGAGTCTTGCGATAGCGTCGGAGCCGTACTGCAGAATATAGGTAAGAGGCTGCTGTACTACATTATACAGAAGCATAATGATAGGAAGCTGTATAAAGAGAGGCAGACATCCGCCTGCAGGATTGAAGTTTTCTCTCTGATAGAGCTCCATTGTCTCCTGCTGCATCTTCTGCTGTGTAGCCTGATCGGTACGTCCCTTATATTTGTTGCGGATCGCCATGATCTTGGGAGCAAGAGATGCCTGCTTCACCTGGTTCTTCTGCTGTTTTATTGCAATAGGCAGAAGAAGAATCTGAGCGATAAGGGTAAACGCTACAAGTCCGATAACGTAGTTATTGCCTGTCAGCGTATAAAAAAACTGGATTATAGATCCAAACAGCTTTAAGATAAAATCCATTATTCCAAATTTTCTTCTTTCTTTTTATTTTTTCGGCGGAGCGGCACAGGATCATCTCCTCCCTTTGAGAAGGGATTGCACCTGAGGATCCGCCAAACGGTCAAAAACAGACCGATGATCGCACCCCATTCGGTAAATGCTTTTATTGCATACTCCGAGCAAGTGGGGGTAAATCTGCAGGAAGGCTGTCCTTTAAGAGGGGACAGATATTTTCTGTACAGGCGAATAAGCCATACGAAAAAACGGGAGATCATACTCCGTCTCCGTCTGCAAGCATATCGAGCCGCCTAAGGCAATATTCAAGGTCACGCCGCACTGACTGCATTTTCATCTCCGTCGCAGCGGATCTGCATGATATAACGATGAGATATCCCTGCTTCACGCCGATCTCCTTATCGCACAAGCGATAGGCCTCTCTGACCACACGTCTCGCACGGTTTCTCTCAACCGCTCCTCCGATCTTTTTTGAGGATGATATTCCTACGCGGTTAATAAAGCACTTCTCCGGATTCTCCCGACGCAGCTTTCCTGCCGCACGATCCTTCAGCACATATACCGCAATAGTTTTTGCAGCGCACTTCTTTCCTTTTGCATAGGCTTTGGAAAACAGATGGTTTTC
>JAZUBE010000311.1:0-2139 GCA_045638325.1 Eubacteriales bacterium | reverse complement strand
ATATCAATACCGTACGCTTCCGCATCTGCGGCATTACCTACGATTATTTCAGTATTCGAAACAATACCGTCAGCGGTGAGTCTGTCACTGAGCCAATCGGCGTATACAGATACACTTGCAGATGTGCCGGATGCATCTTGTGTTGTTACGGCAGCTTCCTTGTTACATCCCACAAGTGCGGAGGCTATTATGATTCCGCTGAGAATGGCGGCTGTTGTACGTTTCATAAGGCATCTCCGTTGAGGATATGAATATTTTTTAATATTTTACCAAACATTTGTGAACTACGTATGAATATATGAAACATAATATAATAATTAGGAAAGTTGTGGGAAAATGTTGAAATCGGGAAAGATTTTTGATATAATAATAAGATAGATGAGTATGCCATAAGATAAGGAGGAGACGTATTGTATCTTAAATCACTTGAGCTTCACGGATTCAAATCCTTCCCCGAGAAGACTGTGCTTAATTTCGGTGCGGGTGCGACCGTTATTGTCGGCCCTAACGGATCCGGAAAATCGAATATAACCGATGCAATGAGATGGGTGCTTGGTGAGCTTTCTACAAAGAATATCCGAGGCAGTAAGATGGAGGATGTTATCTTTGTGGGTGCCGACGGCAGGCGTCCTATGAATTTTGCCGAGGTATCAGTGACATTTGACGATTCCGAGGAGCCACGGAAACTGAACAGTCCTTATACGGAGATCACCGTAACAAGAAGGTATTACCGTTCCGGTGACAGCGAATACTATATAAACAGAAAGCCTGTAAGGCTTCGCGATATAAATGAGCTTTTCATGAATACCGGTATCGGACGTGACGGTTATTCTATAATCGGACAGGGCCGTATCGCAGAGATCATCTCAAAAAAGAATGAAGACAGACGTTCTATCTTTGAGGAGACTGCCGGTATTTCAAAATACAGATACAGAAAGCACGAATCGGAGAAAAAGCTCTCCGAGACCGAGGCTAATATGCTCCGTGTGAGAGATATTCTCACAGAGCTTGAGGCGAGAGTGGGCCCGATGGAGAAGGCGGCACAGAAGGCGCGTCGTTTCCTTGAGCTTTTTGCCGTTAAGAAAGAGGCGGATGTGTCCCTTTTCCTCTGGGATATGGCGAAGAAACGTGATGAATCCGCAAAGCTTGCCGAGGCTATCGCTCTTTCCACCCATGAGCTTGAAATGATCGAGGATACCGAGAGTCAGCTTGATGCAATGGGTGAAAGACTTTTTGCGGCATCCGAGGATAATAAGGCGGCAGAGTCAAAGCTGTACGGAGAGATAAAGGCAAAGAGAAATTTCCTCCATGCGCTTGAAAATGAGTATAAGCTCCTTGAGAATAATGCGGAGCACGGCAGAGATACCGCATCAAAGGATGAAGCGGCATCTCAGATGTATAAGGAGACTGTGGAAGCCGAGGAGGAGAACTGCAGCAGATTTACTTCTTCGGTGACAGAGGCAGAGAAAAAACTCGGTGAGATTGAGACTGAGATCGGAGTGCTTGCAGATGAGCGTGATGCTCTCAGAGAAAAAAGAGTAGCGGCAGAGACTGCGCTTGAAGTTGCACTTGCAGAGCAGAGACAGCTTGAAGCGGCTCGTGCCGATATCGATGTGCGTCTCGGAGTAATTGAGAACTCGGGAATCGAGGAGCAGGGAAGAAGCGGCGATATTGCGGGAGAGCTTGAAGGGTACAGAAAAGAAGCCCTGAAAGCAGAAGAGAGCCGAGATAATGCGGCAGACAGTATCGCTTCATTTGAAAAAGAGATAAACGATGCAGAGGGAGAGTGTGCAAGACTCAGAAGTGAGATTTCCTCCCTTGATACAGAGATAGAGAATACCCTCAGAAAAAGTGCGGCGGCATCTTCGGAATGTGAAGGACTTCGCAGCCGTATTGCGGCACTGAAGCGTATTGAGGAGCATTTCGAAGGATACCAGAGCAGTGTCCGTTATGTAATGGGACAGGCAGGTAAGACTCTGTCCGGAATACACGGGCCCATATCCCAGCTTATTAAAGCAGAGCCCGAGCATGCTTGTGCCATTGAGATCGCAATGGGCGGCGGACTCCAGAATATCATCGTTGACGATGAGAATGCGTCCAAGGCGGCTATGGCGGCACTCAAACGTGCAGGTGCAGGAC
>JAZUBE010000310.1:0-6700 GCA_045638325.1 Eubacteriales bacterium | reverse complement strand
AATTTATAATATCCTTATTGATTTCCTGCGATCTATGATATATAATTTACAGAGTACACTAAGACAATACATATTCCGGAGGAATAGAAAAAATGAAAACAAGTGTAAGTACATACAGTTACGGTGGATATAATTCCGACGAGAAGCTCGGCATCTACGGTATTATTGAGCACGCAAAGAAAACAGGATTTGATGGTATCGAGTTTACCGAGGGTGGCTGGCAGCAGGATCCCGACGGTGCAAAGAAGATCCGCGAGCACTGTGAGAAGGTAGGCATTACTCCCGTTGCTTTCCTCGTTGGAGCTGATTTTATCAACTGGGGCTCTGAGGACGGTAAGGAAGAGATTGCTCGTGTCAAGAAGCTCGTTGATACTGCAGCTGATCTCGGTGCGTCCATGCTTCGTCACGATGTTACAGGTGGTGTTCGTTCAAGAAAGTACGGCATCGGTTATGATGATCTTCTTCCTACTCTCGCAGAGCGTATCCGTGAGGTTACAGAGTATGCTGCAGAGAAGGGTATCCGTACAATGACTGAGAACCATGGTTTCTTCTCTCAGGATGCAAACCGTGTTGAGAAGCTTATCAATGCAGTAGGACATCCTAATTTCGGTGCACTTATCGATATGGGTAACTTCCTCTGCGCAGATGAGAACCCCAATATTTCCGTTGGAATCATGGCACCTTACGCATTCCATGTTCATGCTAAGGATTTCTTCATCAAGGACGGTCTTGAGCCCAATCCCGGCGATGGCTGGTTCATGTCAAGAGCAGGAAATTATCTCCGCGGAGCTATTATCGGTCACGGTAATGCAAGAGTTGCTCAGAGCATCAGAACAATTGCACGTTCCGGCTACGACGGATACATTACCATCGAGTTTGAGGGAATGGAAGATAATCTCGCAGGAATCGAGATCGGTTACAAGAATCTCAAGAGATTCATCGAGATGGCACAGAACTGACATAACGGTTATATCCCCACAAGGTTAACGCTTTGTGGGGAATACTGTAGTAGAGGAATTTTGAGATGGAAAAGAAAACAATTGACAAGAGGAAAAAAAGAGCCCTCATTTTTGCCATTACCTCAGTCATTCTTGCGGTCGTGTGCGGAGTGTCGCTTCTTCTCATAAATTACTTTGAGGGTGATGAGGAGAAGAATCCTACTAATATGTATTCGGATGAGCTTCACAGTTATATTTTCTATGAGCCTGATTATGACCTTGATGTAACTACAGTTGATGAATATATGGAGCTTGACAGACTTCTTTATTACAAGAACGGTGCCGAGGAATACGGGATCGATAAAGATGCTGAAAAATATGGCGATGATGTTGCGTTTTTTAAGGAGTATTTCGACATTGTTATCAGCGGAAAATGGGAAGAGTACAATGATCTCTTCACCGATCATTATTATGAAACAAACGAACCGAAGAATCGTTTCGCACCTCAGATGATATATGATATGCGTGTCGAAAAACTTTGGGAAAAAGAAGATACAGAGGATAGACTTGCTTTTAATGTAAGCTATCGTATATATAAAAATAACGGTACATTCAGAAACGACATTGACAGTGGAGCCTCAAAAACTCTTTACTTTGAGCTTGTTCTTGAAGATGGAGAATATAAGATCGACAGAATTACATACTATGTCTGATGTGTAAGAATCAGGAGGAAAAAATGGGAGAATTTTATCTTACGGATCACCCTATGATAGTGCACAAGCTGTCTATCATGAGAATGAAAGAGACCGGTACAAAAGATTTCAGACGTCTCCTTTTTGAAATATCAATGTTTATGGGATATGAGCTTACGAGAGATCTTCCGCTTCAGGATGTTGAGATCGAAACGCCCGTGTCACGTATGACAGCAAAGCAAATTGCCGGTAAAAAAATGGCGGTAGTTCCGATACTCCGTGCGGGGCTCGGTATGGCTGACGGATTTCTGAATGTTGTTCCTACAGCAAAGGTAGGGCATATCGGAATGTACAGGGATCCCGCAACTCATACTCCGGTGGAATACTATTGTAAACTTCCTTCCGATATTGGTGAGAGACTGACTGTACTTGTAGATCCTATGCTTGCGACGGGCGGCTCTGCCTCCGATGCGGTAACACTTCTTAAAAATAAAGGGGCAAAAACAATAAAGTTCATGTGTCTCGTGGCGGCTCCGGAGGGTGTAAATAAACTTCGTGAAGATCATCCGGATGTTGACATATACTGTGCAGCGCTTGATGAGAGATTGAATGAAAAAGCATATATCGTACCCGGACTCGGTGATGCCGGTGACAGAATATTCGGGACTGACTGATGAGAGAAATAAAGGTAAACAAAAACGACAGCGGACAAAGACTTGATAAATTTCTTACGAAATGCATCAAAGGACTACCTGTGTCCCTTATGTATAAATATCTTCGTAAAAAGAGGATAAAACTGAACGGACACCGTGCAGATGGTGCAGATATGCTTACCGAGGGTGACGTTATCACCCTATATATTCCGGATGAATTTACTGATGATAAACGTGAGGCTGATGAAACTTTCATATCAAAGCCTGTACTGAGTATCGTTTATGAGGATGATAATATAATCCTCCTTTCCAAAAAGCCGGGACAGCTTGTTCATGACGGTGACGGTGATGACGGAGGAAATACTCTCATTCGTCATCTGAAAAGCTATCTTTACCTTAAGGGTGAATATGATCCCGAAAAGGAGAATTCATTTGCGCCGTCTCTTTGTAACAGAATTGACAGAAATACGGGTGGCATTGTTATTGCAGCAAAGAATGCAGAGACTCTCAGATACGTAAACGAGGCGATAAAGGAAAATGCCACTGATAAGCGTTATCTCTGTGCGGTACATGGTCGACCTGACAGAGACAGCGCTGTAATTGAGGCACATCTCTTCAAGAACACGAAAACAAAGACTGTACGTGTGAGTGATACTCCCACAAGAGGTTCAAAACCTATCAAGACGGGATATAAGGTTATTGATTATAACCCAAAGCTTGACCTGACTCTTCTTGAAGTTCGCCTTTATACGGGGCGTACACATCAGATACGTGCACATATGGCATATATAGGACTTCCTCTTCTCGGAGAGGGTAAGTATGGGGTGAATAAGGATGACAGGCGACTTTCCTATAAGCATCAGGCACTTCATTCATATAAGCTCACATTCAGAGAAAAGGAAGGCGTGCTATCCTATCTCATGAACCGTACATTCTCTGCAGATTCTGAGGATATCAGATTCCTTGAATTTTTCCGAGAGGATAAGTACAGATATTTATTTAAATAAAACACGGAGATAAGACTGATGAAATTTCGGATACCAAAAATTCTTATAACATTTTTGTCGGGAATTTTTACGGCACTTCCCATAATGTATCCGAAGCTGTTTGTCATCGGTATTATCTCCTTTGCATTTCCTGCGTTTGTTGAGTATACGGTAGAAGGAAAGGCGTGCAGACTCAGAAGTGCATACCTTCGCGGACTTGTGTTTTTTATGGGATTCGGGCTTGTCGTATTTTCGTGGTTTACGGCTATGTACCCCCTTGAATTTACGGGACTTTCAAAGATCTCCGCTGTAGGCGTTGTGTGCGCGGGTTGTATTGGACTCTCTCTTCTTCAGGCTGTATTTTGGGCACTTATGTTCCTTGTTTTTAGGCTCTTTGATAAACTTTTTAGCACATCAAAGAATCCTGTCGTGTATTCACTTGTATTCTCCGTCCTTTACGTTTTGTTTGAATGGATGAGTACGAAAACGTGGGCGGCAGTACCTTGGGGCAGGCTTGCTGTGGGTCAGAGTGATTTTTTGCCAATGGTGCAGATAGCTTCTGTCACAGGCGCATACGGCGTCAGCTTTATTCTCGTGTTTTTCGGTTGTATGCTAGGTGTGTGTTATGCTGAGTACAGACGAAAAAAGTTAAAGATTGTTTTCAGACCTCTTATTCTTGCGGCAGTAATTCTTGTAGCGAATGTCCTGTTCGGAGTTGTTCGCCTTGTTTGTTATGAAGTGCCTGATGACAGCAAAAAAGTGACTGTTGCGGCAGTTCAGGGGAATGTGTCATCCCATGATAAGTGGACTACTGACAGTTTTAATTTGACAAAGAAGAATTATACGGCACTAACTCTTGCGGCAGCAGAGGACGGTGCCGAGATAGTGGTATTTCCGGAAACTCCCGTGAATTATAATTTGCAGGGTAGTTCGGGATATTACGTGAACAGGTTTTACGAATCTCTGGCAAAAGAATCCGGATGTATTATCATAACAGGTGCTTTCACAAAAAATGATGATGGATTAAGTGAAAATTCTATAGTAGTGTTTGATCCCGAACATGGCCTTACCGATGATAAATATGTAAAAAGACATCTTGTTCCGTTTGGCGAGTATGTGCCTCTCCGCGATCTTGTATCTGTGATCTTTCCGCCGCTTTCAAGCATAACTATGCTTGAATCGGATCTTTCTCCGGGAACTGATCCCACTGTTATCGAAACAGAGTACGGGAAAATAGCTCCTCTTATATGTTTTGATTCGATATATGAAACACTTGCCATAGACAGTGTCCGTGCAGGCGGCGAGCTTCTCACTGTATCCACAAATGATTCGTGGTTCCTGGATTCAGCAGGCGTATGGGAGCATAACAGACATTCGGTTATCCGAAGTATTGAGTGCGGAAGATACACCGTAAGATCTGCGAATACAGGAGTGTCATCTGTGATATCTCCCACAGGTGAGATAATGAGTCTTCTTCCTCCTCTTGAAGATGGGTATATCACGGAAGATGTATATATGATCGATGGTGATACAGTGTATGTTACTGTGGGAAATGTATTTGTCTCAGTATGCTTTGCGGGATTAGTGATACTCCTTATATACAGTTATGCGGTGAATAAAAAACAGGAGAAAGATAATGACTATTGAAGTTACATCTGAGATTGCGGGGATCACAATACGTGAATACCTCAGAGGACGGCTCGGATATTCCTCCGCAATGCTGAAAAAGCTCAAATTCACCGAAGGCGGAATCACTGTCAACGGTAAGTTCGTTACAGTACGTCATGTGCTCGCCGAGGGAGAAATGCTTTCTCTTATGTCAGAGGACAGAGACGATGATGTAAGTCCTTATATAATACCTTATGATCTCCCCATTGAGGTGGTATATGAGGACAGCCATATTACGGTAGTCAATAAACTACCGTATATGCCCGCACATCCCTCATTCGGTCACAGAGATGATACTGTGGCAAATGCTCTTGCATTCAGGTATAAAGATACTCCATATGTGTTCCGTCCCGTAAACAGGCTGGACAGAGATACAAGCGGAGTAATGCTTACAGCTAATACGAGGCTTGCTTCCTACAAAATGTACAGGCTTATGACCGAGGGTAAGATCAGAAAAAGCTATATTGCAGTACTCGACGGTGTGCCCGAATCTCCTTGCGGTGAGATAAGATCGTTTATGAGACGTAAAGAAGGAAGTGTGGTGGAAAGGGAAGAATGCAGTGAGTCGGACGGAGGTAAGATAGCTGTTACCGAATATAAAGTTCTTTTCTCAAATGATAGTCGTGCCATTGTTCTCGCATCTCCCATAACGGGACGTACACATCAGCTTCGCGTTCAGTTTGCGGGGATCGGATGTCCGATCACGGGTGATACAATGTACGGACATGAGAGTGATGTAATAACAAGACAGTCACTCCATGCCGTAAAAACGGAATTTCCTCATCCCGAAAACGGTGAGTCTCTTGTGCTTTATGCAAAACTTCCCGAGGATATCTGTGGCCTTATAAAAGTTTATTTTGGCGATGGCGTAACTATCGATGAAATTATGAATATGATCTGAAAGGAGATACACGTATGAAGAAAATTAAGGAATTTATCATCGGTATCCCTTTTGTTTGTAAACTTATATTTTTAATTCTCCCCATTACGGTGCTGTTGCATATAATGTTTTCGATGTCATGGTTTATCTCTGAGGTGTATATCCGTACAGGAGGTTCGTACCTCAGGGCAGCTCTCGCATGGCTTACAAATTTACTTCCTGTCTCGTTAGCGGAGGTATTTATAATATGCATTCCCGTTGCTGTAATTTCCGTGATCGTTTTGTTTGTACGTGAATACCGAAGCGGATCCGATTGCTCTCGTATTATATGCAGTGTTTTTTCGGTTGCTGTAGCGGTCTATGAATTGTTTATTCTGACCTTTGCCGCAGGATTTTATGCCCGCGACATCGGTGTGATGTACGGTATAAACAGGCGTGATATATCACTTGATGAATTATATACTGCTACCGTTATATGCGCCGAAGAAGCCAACAATGCATATGAGCAGATAAGGTGCAAAGGCCCATTCTCAACGTCAATGGGAATGTCACTCGGAGACCTTAATTCAAAGCTTCTTGATTCCTTTGAAAGTCTCTATGATGAGTATGAATATCCCGTGAAGCTGTGGAGCAGAGTAAAGCCGGTGGTGCTCAGTGAGCCAATGACATACACTCATATTTCGGGTGTGTATACTTTTTTTACAGGTGAAGCAAACATAAATGTGAATTACCCGGATTTTATTATTCCGTTTACTGCTGCGCATGAGCTTTCCCATCAGAGAGGTGTTTCAAGAGAGGATGAGGCAAATTTTGTGGCGTTCATGGTTTGTATCCGTTCGGACGATGCATATGTGCGCTACAGCGGTTATCTTAATATGTTCAG
>JAZUBE010000309.1:0-12331 GCA_045638325.1 Eubacteriales bacterium | reverse complement strand
GCTGATATCTCCGGATTCCCCTCTCAGTTCGTTGCTGCACGATTCCTCAGCTTCGGTGAGGACCATCAGCTCTTCCTTGACGGTTCTATCGATATGACCAAGGAGTTCGTAAACATGCAGTCTGACTACGGTATCGTTCCCGAGCCTACTGCTAAGGCAGGCGACGAGTACTCTTGTGGCGTTGACTACTGTGCACCCATGTTCTCCATCCCTGTTCAGGTTGAGGATCCTGACATGGCTGCTATCGTATTCGAGTATCTTGCATATGAGTCAGAGAGACTCCTTCTCCCCGCTTACTATGAGACTACAATCAAGACTAAGCGTATGGAGGATCAGAGAGACTACACAATGCTTGATATCGTTCGTGATTCTATCGGTTACAACTGGGTTGGTCTCTACATGTGGGATTCTGAGCTCAACGGTATCCGTGACAAGATGCTTTCTTCCGGTAACTTTGCATCTGTATCCAAGCGTTATGAGACAAAGTGCCAGGCTGAGATCGACGACCTTGTTGATACAGTCACTTCTATCGACTAAAATTTATTCATCATGGGATGTCTTAGGACATCCCATGATTTTTTTTATTTTCGGAAAAATGTGATGTAAGTAATACAAATTTATATTTGATTTACTTTTTAGATACAAAATCCTTGTCGAAAGATGTTATAATTAGTATATAATAATTATATTGGGGTAAGTATACTCCTATTTCAACTGAAAGGGGACAAATGATGAAAGTATGTCGTCGTATAGGATTTGTTCTTGCGATAGCATCGGTTATGCAGCTTTCGCTGATATCGTGCAGTGATCTTGGCGCAAATTCTTCAAGCTCAGCATCATATGACTCCGCTACAGTTGAGGCACCACCGTCCTTTGAATCTGAGGATCACAAAGGTGATGAGTTTACATTCCTTATATATAATGAACATGCGACCGATTATACCGATAATTATATATGGGCTGAGAACTCCAACGGAAATGATCTTCGTGAGGCTGTTATTAACAGAAACAGAGCAGCCGAGGAAATGTTTAACATAAAAGTTGTTGCTGATGAGGTCTTTTCTCCGAAAAGTGAAGCTATCGTGCGTATGCAGGCGGGACAGTGTGATTTTGATGTTCTATACGAGTGGGGAAGCAGAACCAGCTCTCTTGCTCTTGACGGTATGCTTTACGATTTTCAGGATCTTGAACATGTTGACCTTTCAAGAAGCTATTGGGTCCCCAGTGCCAAGGATGACCTGACTATCGGTGGAAAGATGTATATTGCTACCAACTATATAACTATGAACAGTATTGGTTGGGCGAATTTTATATACTTCAATAAGACAATGTACAGTGAACTCGGATACACGGAGTCTCTTTATGATCTTGTGGATACGAGAGAATGGACATTCGATAAGTTCGTGGATCTCGCTGTGTCTGTGAGTACAGATATTAACGGTGACGGAGTTATGACCTCTGCGGATCAGTATGGATTGTGGGGCGATGTTAACGGATGTCTTACAAATCTTGCGAGATATGCGGGTATACAGAATACTCAGAAGCAAAATGACGGAAGCTATGTTCTGAGCATCTATAATGAGACCGCTGTAAACGTATATACCAATTTTAAGAATAAACTTGATACAGGCGATATTTTTATAGATTACGAAGATATCTGGGGTGAAAAGCCTGATCTTACTGCATTTGCTTCCAGGTATAAAGGAGCAAGATTCCTCGGATTTGGTGAAGGACACGTGCTGTTTATGCCCGGTTCTATGGATATGACTCATGAATTCGTCGAAATGAAAGACGATTACGGAGTTCTTCCAAACCCTCTCATGAATTCATCACAGGAGAGCTATTATCATTTTGTTGATACAAATGCTCCGATGTTCTCAGTTCCTGTCCAGGGTGAGCGAATCGAGACTGTTGGACGCATTCTGGAATTCCTTGCTTATAAGTCGGAAGAATATCTCCTTCCCGCATTTTTTGAAACTACAATTAAATCAAAACGTATGCCTGATACAATGGATTATAAGATGCTCGATATTGTTAAGAATTCCATCAAGTATGAATGGACCGAGCTTTATGGGCTTACTGTTACAAACAGTGTTATGAGTAAAATGATGACATCGGGCAGTTTTAAGTCGGTGTACAACAGATTTGCAAGTAAGGTAAAAGCCGAAATCAAGGGCTGTGTTACAACGCTTGAATCTTACGATTGAATTAAAAGCAGTCATTCTTACATGAATGACTGCTTTTGTCATATGTTTCCTTTGCTCTGCGTATAATTGGAACAAAAGGATAAAGGAGAGAGTTCTGTGGACGGAGTGAATGAGGATAAGTGCAGTGTGTACGGTGATAATACAGGGACAAGCGCAGATAATGCACCGGTACCGGTCAGTTGTATAAATATCGATGAAATACTTGAATATAATAAGTACGGAAAAACATCTGAGGCAAATGCAGAAAATGCTCCGGTTCAGTCTCCGGACAGAAAAAGCAGATCAGGGAGAGTATTTTGCAGGGGTTTGAGCGCAATACTTGCATTTGTTGGGATAATATCCTATGGGTATATTGGTTTCAGAACGGTTAAAAACGCCTGGGATGGCGGATTTGTCAATGTTGTTTCAAACAGCGTTTTCGGAGGTATTATAAGTGAGATAATTCCTGTTATTATACCGGATGATATAATCGAAGAAGAGAATATTCAGAACAATTCGCCAAATGCCGAAAATGTATCCGTGCTATCGGAAAATATTGGTTGCAGTGACCCTGATGCGGTTTTCAATGAAACAAGATATGATCCGCTTGATATATCGGTACCTGTGGCGTCGGTAATACCGGAATTTAAAAAAGGGCTTGCGGTACTCATTATCCATACTCACGGAACGGAAGCTTACTCGGATAATGCATATTATGTGACTACAGACGAGGATTTCCGTACGGATTCTTCCGATGAAAATGTGATAGCAGTTGGAAAGGCATTTGCCGAAATTCTTGAAAAAAGAGGAATAAAAGCTATACACTGTACAGAGATGTTCGACAGGGAATCGTACATAAATGCATATAACCGTAGTGCTGAGGCTGTTAAGGAATATATAAAAAAATATCCCGAGATCACATATGTATTTGATATTCACAGAGATGCGGTTATACGTGGTGACGGTACTGTGGTGAGAAGTGACGGGAACGGAGAGGCACAGCTAATGATCGTTTGCGGAACAGATGAGCTTGGTGCTGATTTCCCGTACTGGAAAGAGAATTTTGCTTTTGGCAGAGAGTATCAGCAACGACTTTTTGAAAACGAACCTGCTATGGTAAGGCATATGAATCTGAGGAGTGCATCTTTTAATCAGCAGCTCTGCAAAAGATATCTTCTTCTTGAGGTGGGTACTTGCGGAAATACGCTTGATGAGGCGAAAAAAAGTGCAAGAACTGCGGCATCGGTGTTTGCTGATATGATACTTGAAAATGCTGTCAGGTAATACATATAATCCTGCCGTATGATCAATGCGGCAGGTCTCTTTTGCGTGTATTTTGCCTCATGTTTTTTATCTGTGGCGCTGTGCAAGATATGCCAGGTGTACGATATGCACAAATGACTCCAAAAAATAGTGCTTGTATTTTCTTTTTGACGTGCATAAACTGTGCATAAAGACGAAAAAAAGCTGAACTGATTGTACAAAATGCCAAAAGTGTTACTTGTTCAAAAATATGTAATTGATTATCTGACAAAAAAGTGATATAATATCTAAAAGTATCGAACTTACTCGGCGTGAGTGAGTTTCTGTATAAGAATGTGAGGAGGAATTACCCACAAATGAAACGGATCATATCCATGATTATGTGCCTTGCGATCGTTGTTGTATCTATCGCAGGCTGCTCTACTCTTGAGGGCGACGACAAGGGTGCTATCATCAATGTATACCTTGCCGGAGAAGTATACAACTACGACCCCGCACTTAACTGTCATAACAGTGACATGGTGAAGTTTTTTAACCTGATCTATGAGGGGCTTACCAGACTTGACGAGGACGGAAACTGGGAAAATGCTCTGATGGATGAGTATACAAAGTCTTTTAATGATGAGACTAAGGAATACAAGGTTACAATCAACCTTAATTCCACTCAGTGGAGCGACGGCAGAAGTGTTCAGGCACAGGATCTTGTGTTTGCATGGAAGAGAATTCTTGAGCCTACATTCGCTTGTTCTGCGGCATCTATGCTTTTTGATATCAAGAATGCACGTGCTGCAAAGGGTGGAGATGTTTCTATCGATGACGTAGGTGTTGTTGCTATCGATACATATGTTGTCGAGATTTCTTTTGAGTATGCTGTTGATCTCGATGCATTCTTCCGTACCTGTGCATCTCCCGCACTCGTTCCCCTTCGTGAGGACGTAGTTGTAAGAAATGCTGACTGGGCTACAAAGACATCTTCAATGGTTTCCAACGGTCCTTTCGCAGTTAAGGAGATTGACTGGGATAAGGATGAGCTTGTAAGACTTGAGCGTAATGCTAACTACTATCTTGACGATGAGGAAAATGAGGCCCTTGATAAGTACGTTATTCCGTGGAGAGTAATTACTACCTACGGTCGTGGTACTCTTGAGGATCAGCTCGCTGCATATGATGCAGGTGAGATCTTCTACCTCGGCGAGATTCCTCTTTCTGCGAGAGTGGAGAGAAAGGGCTCTGCCACCATCTCCGATGAGATGTCAACTCATACATATTACTTTAATACCGAGAATGAGCTGTTCTCCGATGCAAGAGTGAGACAGGCTCTTTCAATGGCACTCGACAGAAATGAGATCGTAAATATCCTTACATATGCAAAGGCTGCTACCGGACTCATTCCTTACGGTGTTGATGATGGCGGTTCCGATAAGGATTTCCGTGAGGTTGCGGATTCCAATGGCGCGCTCATTAACTCAACTGCTGATGTAGATGGAGCAAAGAAGCTTCTCAAGGAGGCAGGAGTTAAGAAGAATGCTGAGTTCACTCTCACTATCAGAGAAGGTAACGAGGCTGATGAGGCTGTTGCAAAGTACGTTGTAGGCGTATGGAAGGAACTCGGATTCAAGGTTAAGGTTGAGACTCTTGATGTTCAGGTCAAGAGAGAGAGCGCAGAGTCTGCAAACAAGATCGTTATCGATAATTTCGGTGATGCTCTTGAGGCAGGCGAGTTTGATGTGATCGCTGTTGATATGCAGATGCTTAATACCGATGCATTCTCCGCTCTGTCTGTATATGCTACCAAGTTCAGCGGTGGCGGTGTTAATATGGATGATCCCGAGTATCCCTATATCAAGAATATTACTGGATTTGAGAAGAAGGAATATTCCGAGCTTATCGAGAAGGCTTATGCAGAGCATGATGCTTCCAAGAGAGCAGAGATCCTCCATGAAGCAGAGGCTATGCTTATGGATGAGATGCCCATTATCCCTCTCGTATTCAATCAGGATGCATACCTTATCAACAATAATGTTCTGTCCGGTTCTGAAGATACATTCTGGGCAACCAGAGACTTCAAACGTCTTGAGATGGAGGATTATATGAAGTATAAGAAGGCTATCCTCGCTGCTGAGGAAGCTGCACTTACTGCATAAAATTTCAGATCAGCATTCGGGGAGCGAAAGCTCCCCGAATTCCATCTTATCAGTACCTGAAATTTAAAAGAAAGGAATAGTAAAATGCCCAGAAAGCTGACAAAGCCGAATGATATAAAGATATTTATACTATATCTTATGGAAAGAATGGGCTATCCGCTTGATTACGATACCATAACATCAATAATTATTCAGGATGATATAGTAAATTATTTTGATTTCGCCCAGTGCTTCGGGGAGCTTGAGGATGCGGGACACGTTGAGAAGATGCTTCCCGATGATGAAAATACAAAGCCGAGGTACATCGTAACCAAAACCGGCCGTGCTGTTGCAGAAGGACTTAATTCCGTTATCGCACGTACAGTAAAGGATAAAGGCTACAGAAGTGCATTGAGACACATGAGCCTCGCCAAAAGAGGAGCTGTCGTAGATCAGACTATAAGACTTGATGGTGAGGGCGTGCTTTTTAAAGGGACTATCAAGGATCCCAAAGGTCTTCAGTTGGAAGTGTCGATCAGAACAGATAATGATTATCAGCTGAAACAGATGCAAAGCGTGTTTGCTGACCGTCCCGAGGTTATCCTCAAGGGAATCACGGCACTTCTTACGGGCGATCTTGATTTTGTTTTTGGTACCGGAAATAATGAGTAAGTTATATGTATATTTAATTATATATTAGTAAGAAATGCACGGAATAATGTCTAAAATAAGAATTACAAAGTGAAATATGAACAAAAAAACATCAAAAAATTGAAAAACTGGGAAAATTTTTGAAATAAACTATTGACAAAATCGGATATGATGGTATAATTGATTTATAGAAATCATATCTGCCGTTTTATTGGAGATTTGTTTGAAAAACGAGATAAATTCTCTTATAACCCGTGTTCTTGATGGTGATGAAGCTGCATTCTCTTTGATATGTGAGGAGTATGAGCCTCTTGTAAGGAGTATGGCAAGGCGATATGCACATATGTCTGATTTGGCCGATGAAGAGCAGCTTGTTGAAGACTTTTGCCAGGATGCAACTCTTGCGCTGTACCGTGCTGTTACTACCTATAAGTTGAAGAACGGTGAGGTCAGTTTCGGACTGTATGCAAAGGTGTGTATAAGAAACGCACTTGTGTCCGAGCTCAGGCGGATCAGCCGTAAAAGGAAAGCGGATAAAGAGCAGAAAAAAGATGCGAATACAGCAACAAAGATAACTGCTTCGGAGTATGATGCTTCTGTGATTTCAGAAGTGATGGAGAAAGGTGAGCTTTCGGAATTTGAAAAAGAAGTTCTGAAGCTGTACATTTCCGGAGTAAAGGTCAGGGATATGGCTGAGATTTTTGGCAGATCATCAAAATCTGTCAGTAATGCCATATATCGGATAAAGTCTAAAATAAGAGTATTCGTAAGTGATAATTAACTCGGGTTTTAAGCCGAAAGGCTCAGAACATAAATTACCCCAATAGCTTAATCAAAAGCGTTGTTAGCATTAACAAAGGTGAAGATTTATTCCATTGAGGGTGATAATACCATTTTTTAAGTGAGGTAATACCAATGTACCAGGACAAGACCCTTAAGTGCAAAGATTGCGGAGAGGAGTTTATCTTTACCGCAGGCGAGCAGGAATTCTATGCAGAGAAAGGATTCCAGAACGAGCCCCAGAGATGTAAGGCTTGCCGCGATCTCCGTAAGAATGCGGGTAAGGCACCTCGTGAAATGTTCACAACTGTATGTGCTAACTGTGGTAAGGAAGCAAAGGTTCCTTTCCAGCCTAACAGCGACAGACCCGTATATTGCAGCGAGTGCTTCGCAGCTATGAAGGAACAGTAAAATATATTTAATATTTAACTGGATAAGAGGTACGTTAATTCGTACCTCTTTATTTTATGTTTGATTCAAAGTATGACATTTTATTCGAATATTCAATAAAAAATCAAAAATTCTATATACAAATGCAAACAAATGTGATATAATATAATTTATAGAAGTATGTCTAAATCTGAAAAAGAGTGAAATTAAATGGACGATAATAAAAATAAATCATATGAAGGCAATGCTCGCGGTAATGGCGGCGGAGCCGGAAAAAAGAAAAATTTTAACAAAAAGAAAAAGCGCCCCGGCGCATATCATGATAACCGTACAAACAATAGCTATCCTGAGAAGAATACGGATATAGGTACCACCGAGGCAAAGCCTGTTGTGACTGAACCGGAGACCGTGAAGGAAGTTATCCATGCAGGAAGTGATTTCAAGAAAAAAGGTGGCAAGGGTAACAAAGGCGGAAAAGGTCGCAGACCTCAGATACATGATGGTTTTGATGATATCAGAATGAAACCCAGATATGTTGTGGTGGATCACGATGACCGCGATGACAGTGTCGATGCCGGTGTGCAGGGCGATGATGTGAAGGCTGTAAGCCCCGGAGTCACTGTCGGCAGAAATGCTGTGCGTGAGCTTCTTCGTTCCGGCAGGGCTATTGATAAGATCTATGTGAAAAGCGGAAGCAGAGAAGGCTCTGTAGTAGTCATCGTTGCGGAAGCTATCAGCAGGGGAATACCCATTGTTGAAACAGATCAGAACAAGCTCGACCGTATTGCCGGAGGTGGAAATCATCAGGGTGTTGTAGCCATGGCTGCAGGTAAGGAGTATTCCACTGTTGATGATATTCTTGCGATTGCTGCCGCAAGAGGCGAGAAGCCGCTGATTGTTGTATCTGACGGAATCGAGGATCCTCATAATCTCGGCGCTCTTATAAGATGCGCTGAATGTGCGGGTGCTCATGGTATAATAATCCCCAAGAGACGAGCTGTGGGACTTACTCCCGTAGTTGTTAAATGTTCAGCGGGTGCTATTGAACATATGGCTGTTGCGAGAGTTACGAATCTTGCAACAACACTTAAGGAACTGAAGGAAGCAGGTATCTGGATCTATGCCGCAGAAGCAGGCGGAGATGCTTATTATGATGCTGATTTCGATCTTCCTATGGCTATCGTGTTCGGAAGCGAAGGTGACGGTGTCAGCCGCCTTGTGAAAGAACGTTCCGATTTTAATGTATCTATCCCCATGTACGGACTTGTAAACTCACTTAATGTATCTACCGCGGCGTCTGTTATACTCTGTCATGCGGCAAGAGTCCGCCACGGAAAGGCGTAAACCGAAAATACGAACAGTGTTGCCGAAAGCGGCGTAATGGAGATTTTTATGGAAAATAAGAATTTACCCGAAAACGAATTTGAAAATGTGAATAATGATGTTCGGAATACGGGTACCTCTGATGAGGATACCTATATTGCCGATGCGGCGGAGAACGATATCTCCGATAACGATCTCGATATCACAGATCTTCTTCACAAATATCTCCCCGATTTCAAATCAGGGACAAAGGTGAATGAGCAGGAAAAATCCGGGTTTGCTGAAGAACCTGTGGTTTCTGATGAACCTTCATATGCGGAGGATCCTGCATTTGCGGCTACGAGAGAATTCTCACCTTCAGAGTTCGTTCCTTCCGGTGTTGAGCCGGATGCAGGATACAATGAGTATCCTACGGATGATGATGGCGATGGGGCTGTTGATGAATTTGTGCCTGAGGTCGAGGCTGAGGTGGAGGATTACAGCGAATATGAGTATGTATCCGAAGATGCTCAGTATGAGAAAGAAGAAACTCCTGCAGATACCGTGATCCGTGATGGAGGTAAGGAATTTGTTATTCCTTCCGATGCGGATCTCGATGCTACCGATATCAATCTTATGGTTGCATTCGGGCTTGATGATGAGCTTGCGGCGACCATGGGCCCCGATGTAGCGGCAAAACTTGCCGAGGAGATCGATGCCGAGGCAAAAGAGCATGAGGAAAGAGTGCGTCGTTCTGTAAATAACGAGTACCTTGATCATTCTCAGACTGCCGATATTGCTGCTGATCTTAAAAAGAAATCTGTACGCCTGAAGGCGAAGTTGTTCTTCTCCGCGGTGTTTACGATAATTCTTCTGCTTTACGAGAATCTTGAGATTTTCGGTATCCAGTTCGGCGGTGCGCTGAATCCTGCCGTTTATCCTGTTGTATATGTAATGGCGAGCCTTCAGATAATGCTTATCTGTGCGGCTGTTGGTTATGAGCAGCTTCTCGGCGGATGCGCAGACCTGTTTGTCGGAAAGATAAACCCATCGAGTCTGGCGTTTCTTGGAAATGTTGTGGCTATAGCATATTCAGTTGTTCTTGCTGAAACTACTGTTATTCCAAACGAGCCTTCGATGTTCAATTCATGTGCGGCTGCTATGACGGTGTTTGCGATCGTGTGTGATTATATTACTACAAAGCGTGATATTCTTGCATTTAACATTGTAAGCTCAAAGCGTCCCAAGTATGCGGTTCGTTACATGACTGCGGCTGAAGCTGGTATCCCCGGCGGACTTTTCGAAGATGACGATGTGTCCGAGGGTGGAGTTCTCCGTATAGAAAAAACAAAGTTTGTTGACGATTTCTTTGCAAGAACCGGAGCGAGATCCTCCTCCGGAAAAGGATATTCCGTTGCGTATATCATTATTGCGATGATTGCGGCGGCAATCGTCGGAGTATATGCCGGAATGAAGGGCGATGCTGAGGGCGGAGTGAGTGCCATGAATGCGGCATTTGTTACATTCTTTGCGGCGATGCCTTTGTCACTTTTCCTTGCTATGTCCTATCCTTTCTACAAGGGTGCATCTGATGCATATGATCTTGATGGAACTGTTCTCGGTGAGACTTCCGCTGAGGAATATTCCGAGGCAGGTGCTGTCTGCTTTGACGATATCGATGCTTTTCCCTCATACGGTGTAAAGGTTCAGAATATTAAGATCTACAACAACCACCGTATCGACAGAGTTCTTTATTATGCTGCATCTGCATTCGGTGCGGCGGGTGGTCCTCTCAGCGATGTGTTTGAGGTTGCCACAATGGAGATCGGTACTTCAGATAATGCTGAGGTAGAGGCTGCGGCTGAGGGATACCTCGGAGTTAAGGTGGATGGAAAGAGTATCATTTTCGGTACCGCTTCTGCACTTCGTGAGTATGGAATAAATCTTCCCGATTCCGTTATCGGTGAGGACGAGATGCTCTCTGGTGAGCTTTGTCCCATGTATATGCTTAGAGAGGGCAAGCTAATGGCAAAGCTTCTCATAAGATATATGATGGATTCCGATTTTGAGTTCCTTCTTAAGGAGCTTGCGGATGAGGGAATGTGTGCCTGTATCAAGACATTTGACCCCAATATCGATGATGAGCTTGTTACAATGAAACTGGGCGGCGGAAGATATCCTTTCCGTGTTCTTAGATATAACGATACTGAGGAGATCAACAGAATAAGTGATCGTCTGTCAAGCGGAATCGTAAGCCGTGGAACAACCAAACCCCTTCTTGGAATCATTGGTTCATGCAGCAGAATGCTCGGCATGAGAAAAGCAGGATTTACCGTAGGTGTGGTATCTTCTGTTATTGCTACTGCTGTGGCAGGACTTCTTGTGGCATCCGGCGGGTTTGCATCACTTTCCTCAATTGCGGTAGTCGCATATCAGCTTATCTGGGCACTTCCCGTTATTCTTACTACAAAAATGTTCCTCAGATAAATCATTTTGGGGTTTCACCTTGAATTTGAGGTGAAACCCCAATAAAATTACAGGAGTGAAAAATGAGAGAAGATATAAAATCATTTATCTCCGAGGTGTCAAAGCCCGGAAGATACACCGGCGGTGAAGCAGGTGCTCTTTATAAAGATAAATCACTTATGGATCTCAGGGTGGCATTTTGTTTCCCCGATGTTTATGAGATCGGTATGTCAAATCTCGGTATGAAAATACTCTGTGGTGCGCTGAACGAGATGGATAATGTTTGGTGTGAGCGAGTATTTGCGCCCTGGCCTGACATGGAAGAAAAAATGAGAGAACGAGGTATTCCTCTTTTCACCCACGAAAGCGGAGATGGGGTAGGGGAGTTCGATATCGTTGCGTTCACTCTGCAGTATGAGCTTTGTTATACCAATGTTGTAAATATGCTTGATCTTGCGGGTATACCCGTGAAATCATGTGACAGAGATGACAGTTGTCCTATTGTTATTGCAGGCGGTCACTGTGCCATGAATCCCGAGCCTATGGCTGATTTTATAGACATCTTTTCCGTGGGTGAAGGTGAGGAGGCACTGCCGGAACTTGCAAAGCTTTATATTGATATGAAGAAAAGCGGTACATATACAAGGGAGAAGTTCCTGTTTGCTGCCGCAGGTCTTGAGGGATTTTATGTACCGTCTCTTTACGCTGTATCATATAATCCCGACGGTACAATAAAAGAGATCAAGCCGAAATGTGACGGAGTTCCGAAGCGTGTGCGCCGCCGCATAGTTGCGGATCTTGATAATGCTTATTTTCCTGATAAGACCATAATCCCCAATATCGAAACTGTGCATGATCGTGTAACTCTTGAAGTTTTCCGCGGATGTATCAGAGGATGCCGGTTCTGTCAAGCGGGATTCATCTGCCGTCCCGTCAGAGAAAAATCTCCTGAAACTCTTTGCCGTCAGGCACGTGCTGCTATCGATGCAACGGGATATGATGAGATATCCATGTGCTGCCTGTCCATAAGTGATTATTCGCAGATTTCAAGCTTTACCGACGGACTTCTCCACTGGACTGACGATGCTCGTGTGAATATCTCACTGCCGTCGCTCCGTGCGGACAGCTTTACCCGGGAGCTTATGGATAAGATAAGCTCCGTCAGAACAA
>JAZUBE010000308.1:0-5725 GCA_045638325.1 Eubacteriales bacterium | reverse complement strand
GCGAGGGGAAACCTTTTTCTCGAAAAAGTTTCCCCTCGCAAAATATTTATCTGTTAAAAATTCTCTTCTTCTTCGTAGAGCTGCATCAGTCTGTCTTCTACGGTGATGCGCTCGTCCTCAAGCTCTGCGGCTTTCATATAGTCCGAGCCGCACTGTGAGAGCTCATCCTCAAGCTCGATGAGACGAGCTTCCAGTTTTTCGATCTCTGCGGCAACGTCACGTTTGCGTTTTTCCAGTTTTCGAAGCTCTGCCGCTTCTTTCTTGCGTTCGAGGTAGGCATCTTTTCCCGTCTGTACTCGTTCCTGCTGAGGTACGTACTCCGCGGGAATATCAGTAGTGTTTTTTATCTCCTCAAGATGATGCATATACTCATCGTAAGTGCCGTGGTAATCTGTGAGCTTACCGTCCTTGTCAAAGATGAGAAGCCTTGTTGCAAGCTTCCTTATAAAGTATCGGTCATGGCTGACGGAGATCACCGTACCGTCAAATTCCGTAAGTGCTTCCTCAAGAGCTTCCCTTGATGAAATATCAAGATGGTTCGTGGGCTCGTCGAGGATCAGGAGATTCATTCTTGAAAGGATCAGTTTCGCCAGTGTCAGCCTTGCACGTTCACCACCGCTGAGAACCGAGACTTTTTTCTCAATATCATCTCCACGGAAATTGAATGCCGCAAGAATGGAGCGAAGCTCCGTCTGTGTTGACGCAGGATATGCATCCCAAAGCTCCTCAAGCACGGACTTGTCCGGGGAGAGATTCTGGTTCTCCTGATCGTAGTAACCGATTTCTACATTGTAACCGTAATCGATTCTTCCCGATACGGGGAAGAGCCTCTCCATAAGGAGTTTTATAAGAGTGGATTTGCCGCATCCGTTGGGGCCGAGGATGAATACACGTTCTGCCTTCTTTACCTCAAATGAGAGATCTTCGAACAGCGTGCGTTCACCGAACCCCATTTTCAGCTTCTTTACAGCAAGTACATCGTTGCCGCTTTCTGATGCTGCAGTGAATGAAAAGCTGATGCCCTTGGGTGCATCCTTTGGACGATCTACCTTTTCCATTCTGTCAATAGCTTTCATGCGGCTTTCCGCCGCAATTATATTTCGCTCTCTGTTCCAGCGACGCTGATTCTCAATGAATGCCTCAAGTCTTGCGATCTCTTTTTGTTGAAGCGCATACTTCTTTTCTTCTGCAGCACGAAGAGCTTTTTTCTTTTCTGCAAATTCGGAGTATGAGCCTTTATACAGACGACATTCACCATGCTCAATATCGAGAGTTTTGTTTGTTACCCGGTCAAGGAAATATCTGTCGTGACTGACGAGTATCAGTGTTTTCTTGTAACCCGAAAGATGTCCTTCAAGCCACACGAGAGTGTCTGCATCAAGGTGGTTTGTGGGCTCGTCGAGCATGAGGATATCGGGCTCAGATGCAAGGAGTCTTGCGAGGGTGAGACGGGTACGTTCACCACCGCTGAGAGAAGTAACCTGTACTCCGTGAAAGTCCTCGGTGAATCCGAGACGCACAAGAAAACTCTTACAGCGTGACTTGTACTGAAGTCCCCCTTCGTCAGCGTACCACGTGCTGATTTTTGCAAGTCTCTCGCCTGCCTTTGCCGCCTCATCTCCGCCTGAGAGTGTGGTGGCTTCAAGCTCTGCCATTTCTCTTTCCCATTCGATCAGCTTCGGGAATGCGGCGTACATCTGTCCGAGAACAGTCTCATCTACGGGTGAACCTTTATAAGTAGGAGCGATTATGTTAAAATCCATATCCTGCTCCATGAAGCCGACGGAGGTATTGGCAGATGTGAATATCTCACCGCTTGTAGCCTCATACTCACCGGCGATTATTCTGAGGAGGGTGCTTTTTCCCGCACCGTTTACTCCTACTACGGCGAGTCTGTCGCCGGCTTCTATAGAAAAAGAGATACCACGAAGAATATCTCTTGTTCCTATACTGAAGCAAATATCTTTTGCACTCAGTGATGCCATTGTGTGTTCCTTTTCTTTGTTTTTATGTTAGTTTCGGAAATTGTTGTTCTGTCTTGGCATAGTGCCATTCTGCCTCGGCATAGCGCCATTCTGCCTCGGCATAGCACCGTTCTGTCTCGGCATAGCACCGTTCTGTCTCGGCATAGCGCCATTCTGTCTCGGCATAGCACCGTTCTGCCTCGGCATAGTGCCGTTCTGTCTTGGTGCAGGACTGTTCAGTCTCGGTACAGCACCATTTGGGGATCTTTGCGGAGGCCTGGATCCTCTTGCGCCCGGAGGTATTTTTACGGAAGGTCTGCGACCTCCGGTTCTGTATTTGTTGTATGCCATATTACGTACAACCACAAATGCCACAAACCCGAGAACCGCAACAGCCAATAAAATAATGAAGATTATCAGTATAACGGTTCCGATACCGCCTTCTTCTTCTGCTTCAGTGATGTTGTCAAGTTTTATGTCGTATATTTTTTCAAATTCAACGAGCAACTTATTAAAAAATGTAATGGCTCCGCGGTCATAATCTTTTTCCTTGAAATAAGGCTCAAGATAATTGTCAAACAGTGCTTTGATCTCTTTGGATGTCAGCTCATCGTCAATACCGGTACCTTGCATAATCCAATAGTTGTCATCGTCGATAACCAGCAGAATGAGAAGACCGTTCATCTTGTCGGAGTCTCCGATACCCCATTCGGTATAGAGCTTTCCTGCGTAATCCTTTATAGACTCATCTCCGGTCGTCTTTATGGCGGCGATAACAATCTGGGCGCCGGTTGTCTGCTCTAATTTTTTGTTTTGGGAAATTATGTGCTTTTCCGATTCCTCGGATATAACATCAGCCTCATCATATACATAGAATGATTCAGATGGCTTCGGTACAGAGGCGACAGCCGTTACACAGCAAGAAACGATCATCACGATTGCCAGTACGGCTGAGATGAAAATGTGTCTTGTTTTCATTGACGGATCAACCCTTTCTTATTACTGATCTTCTGCAGGATCGGTATCCTTATTGTCGCAGACATTCTCGGTGGCAGAAACATCGGAGACGGAATTGTACTTGATGATTTCGGGAAGAGATGCGAGTCTTGCGAGGAGGAACATGAATATTGCAGCACCGAGACACCACTCGATGAAGCTGAAGTTGAAATCTGAGTTGTTAGTGAAAATGATTATAAGCTTGGGAAATGTTGCGCATCCTGTGGATGCAATGGCTGAAAGTATGAAGAAATAATAACCGCCCACGGACTGTTTTCCGATGCCAAACCTTATTTCTTCTGCGAAGAACAAGAGAAGAAAAGCAAACATGGTGAGGTTTATGGTGCGGATAGGGGAGTTAATGGGTGCACCCACACGGAAGTACTCCTCAAGGAGTCGGAAAGCTGCCCAGAGTGCAGGGGCAAATGAAAGGAAAAGCATAAATTGCTTATTACCGAAGAAGGGCAGGAGTATAAAATATATAGCACCGATGATCGATGTTATTATTATTCCCACGCTGAGCTTCGTGAGCTCACCCTCGCCGGATGATGTGAAAAACACGGTGGCAAGCATGAGGAGACCTGTAAGAACTGATGCGAATATTGTAGGAATACCTGCGACGGGAGAGCCTGTGAAGGAAACTTTTTTGCGAAGGATGATACAGGCAATCACAGCAATCACGGGAACTGCCAGGGGAAGGTAAAGTGCTGTTGCGGCAGAAGCGGATCCTATGTTAAAATAACCAAGTGCATGGTCGAAATTCTGAGTCATTGCGATGTAGCTGAATACGGATGCGATGACCGTAATGATAACCGTTAACGCAATGGCTGCTATCAGAGTGTTTTTGACAATTTTATTCATGTTTCAAAATGCTTCCTTTTATATATTTATAACTACTCATTATGATACCACATTTTCTGTGGTCCTGCAATAATAAAAATGTAACTTTATAAAATAAATCCCGAAAAATAATTCACAAAACCAATGATTGTACATCTTGCACAAAACAGACACTGAAATTTTGTGTAAAGTTCTACACGAAAAAACGGTGTTAAATTTGCATGATAATGTTGCAATATAAGATGAATTATGGTAAAATGATAAGGCTTGATGTGTAGTCATGCGAGAGGTTGCTGTTCTCAATACTGCTGAGAACGGGGAATTTTCGTTGTGATATGTCCGATACCGTTACGTTCGGGCAAGGTGATGCGTCGGTGTTATCCATCCGGATGGCCGGATCCTGTATGCTGCGGGTTCCGGAATAATTAAGGACGGAGAAGAAACACCCGGAGGCGTGTTCTCCTCTCATCAAAGAAAAACAGGAGGTAAATCAAGATGGCAGTAAATGACAAGGTCAGAATCAGACTGAAGAGCTACGAGCACACACTCGCTGATGCTGCAGCGGCTAAGGTCGTAGAGGTTGCTAAGAGAAATGGCGCCGAGGTTTCCGGTCCCATTCCGCTTCCCACCGAGAAGGAGATCATTACAATCCTTCGTGCTGTTCATAAGTATAAGGACAGCCGTGAGCAGTTTGAGCAGCGCACTCACAAGCGTCTGGTTGAGATCAAAAAGCCCTCTAAGGAGCTCGTAGAGGCACTTATGAACATTGAGCTCCCCGCCGGTGTAGATATCGATCTTAGATAAGTCTTCCTTATTATAAGGCGATACACCGCAAGCCAAACTTATCCACCGTACAGAGCACAGCGCCAAAATCCTGAAGCCTCTCCGTGGCTACCCAACACCTGCGGAAGATGAGCCAGGTCACCGGCCATTGCTTGATGGCGGAAAGGTCATGTTGATGATGCCGGGATGGCTATCCGGTAGAAAAGAGTCATCAACCAATAACCTTCAGGAGGAATTAAGATGAAAAAAGGAATCATCGGAAAGAAGCTGGGTATGACCCAGATCTTCGACGAAACCGGACTTGTGATCCCTGTAACAGTAATTGAAGCAGGTCCTTGTCCCGTAGTGCAGAAGAAGACCGTAGAGAATGACGGTTACTCTGCAGTGCAGCTCGCTTTCGGCGAGAAGCGCGAGAAGCTCGTGAACAAGCCCATGAAGGGTCACTTCGCGAAGGCAGGTGTAACTCCTGCAAGACATCTCAAGGAATTCCGTCTTGATGATGCTGAGAACATGAATACAGGCGACGTAGTGGCCGTCGATACCTTCGCCGCAGGCGAGAAGGTCGACATCACAGGCACTACAAAGGGTCGTGGATTCACCGGCGCAATCAAGAGATGGAACAACCACAGACTCAGAATGACTCACGGTACAGGTCCTGTACATCGTCAGGTAGGTTCTATGGGTGCATGTTCCAGCCCTTCGAGAGTATATAAGAACAAAAAGATGGCAGGTCAGTACGGTAACGAGCGTGTAACCGTTCTGAATCTTGAAGTAGTCAAGGTTGATACCGAGAAGAATCTCATCGCAGTTAAGGGTGCTGTACCCGGTGCGAAGGGCGGAATCGTGTTCATCCGTGACACTGTTAAAGCATAAGCCGGAAGGAGGAAATAGATAATGGATATTAAAGTAGTTAATATGTCCGGCGCAGAAGTCGGAACCATGACTCTCTCCGACATGATCTTCGGAGCTGAGGTAAGTGCTCCTGTCCTCCACCAGGCAGTTAAGACCTATCTCGCAAACCAGAGACAGGGAACTCAGTCCACTCTGACTCGTTCAGAGGTATCCGGCGGCGGCAGAAAGCCCTGGAGACAGAAGGGTACCGGTCGTGCAAGACAGGGATCCACCCGTTCTCCTCAGTGGAC
>JAZUBE010000307.1:0-2798 GCA_045638325.1 Eubacteriales bacterium | reverse complement strand
GTATTCAAAAGCCGAATCCCTACCCTTTCCACAAAGGAAGCGTCTGATGTATACAAATACATCGCTGCTATTCCCACCGACGAGTACCTTTCCTCAATAATCAACGCGCAGCTCGGAAACATGACGCGTGAAGAACTTGAAGCTTTCATAATTGAAGCGTACTCAGCGGAAATGGGTGTTGATGCACAGACGATCATGGGTTATATCTCCCAGATGAGCGACGAGGAGCTCTTTACTTCTGTTAACGAAAGTATGCAAAAAGTGATCGCTGAGCAGTATGCCACAGAGGTTGCCGCAAAACTTCAGGGAGTCCCCGACGAAGCGCTGCAGATGCAGCTTGTATCTACTGAATGGACCGATGCTCAGTATGAGCTCATGTATGATGAGTTCATGCCCGCTACTCACTCCGAGAGCACTTACGATGAAAATCTGAAAAACCTCGGATACTGTGATCCCGCAGATCCCGACACCATCAACATTTACTCCGAAAGCTTCTCCGATAAGGATAACATCTCCGAGATCATCGCAGGTTATAATGAGCGTGCAGAAGACGATGATGTTATCGAATACACCGATCTTATTGAGCTTCTTATGAGCTCCATCACAAGCATTATAAGCGGTGTATCATATCTCCTGATCGCCTTCGTGGGAATCTCACTTGTTGTTTCCTCCATCATGATCGGCATTATCACCTATATCTCCGTTCTTGAGAGGACCCGTGAAATCGGTATCCTCCGTGCTATCGGTGCTTCCAAACGTGATATTTCAAACGTATTCAACGCTGAAACTCTTATAGTAGGATTCGTTTCCGGTGCGCTCGGAATAGGTATTTCTATTCTCCTGTGTCTTCCTATAAACGCTATCATACACTCACTTACAGAGCTTACGGAGCTGAGAGCAATTCTCCCGCCTGTAGCCGGTATCGTACTTGTTGCAATAAGCATGGGACTTACTCTTATCGCAGGTCTTATTCCCTCAAAGGTTGCCGCAAAGAAGGATCCCGTTGTTGCTCTCAGAAGCGAATGATCATTAAAGCAATAAAAAAATCACACATCTTACGATGTGTGATTTTTCTTATGTAACTGTTTATCAGTCGTCAATACCTGTATCAAGTGCACGGTCGTAAATCTCACAAACCTCAGCTGAAGGAGCCTTAGTCATAAGAGTAACAACAACGGTCACGATAGCACCTACAACAAATCCGGGAAGGATCTCGTATACTCCGGTGTTACAGATAACTGCATCGGTAACAGTACTTGTAAAGAGAATAAGCCATGCGATATCTGCTACAGCACCGCCGATGATTCCGGCAACAGCACCTGCGTAATTGAGACGCTTCCAGAACAGTGAGAAGATAATTACGGGACCAAATGATGCACCGAAAAGTCCCCATGCATTCTCAACCATCGCCATGATGTTGGAAGCCCATGAATCAGCATTTCCAAGTCCGCTGTATGCGATAGCAAAAGCAATTACAGCAATAATAACTACAACGATACGACCTACCCAAAGAGACTCTTTCTCAGACGCCTTATTCTTACGGATAATAGGATTGTAGAGATCGCTGGTAAATGAGGAAGATGCAACAAGAAGCTGTGAGTCAGCGGTACTCATGGATGCCGCAATGATCGCTGCAAGAAGAAGTCCTGCTATAAATGCGGGGAATATATCAAGCACAGTCTCAATAAAGATATTTGCCTGACTTCCTGCAGGAAGGAGTTTTTCCGCGAGGGAACCTGTACCGTCAGAGAGGATGTAAGAACGTGCAAGGAATGAAATAACGATAGCTGCGCCAAGGGTAAGAACAACCCAGACAATGGCAACTGTGGACGCCTTCTTGATCATCTTGGAATTCTTGATAGACATAAATCTTACAAGAATGTGAGGCATACCGAAGTATCCGAGACCCCAAGCAAGACCGGATACGATATCCTGCCAACCTGCGGTAAAGGGATTTGCATTGAAAGCAGTAACACCTTCAGCGAAAGCTTCTCTGTACGCAGGATCAAAATCACCTACAGCAACCATCACAAGCGGAACAGCAAGAATCGCAACCAGCATCAGAAGTCCCTGGAAAAAGTCAGTCCAGCAAACAGCCTTATAACCGCCCATGAAAGTGTAAACAAGGATGATAACTGCAAAGATGATCATTGCAAGTCCTTCTTTACCCTGAAGTGCGGGAAGAACAGCTACGAACACGTTGGTTCCTGCATTGAATGCAGATGCAACGTATACTGTAAAGCTTATAAGGAAAATAATCGCACAAACGATCTTAAGTACAGGGTTTGTAGTAGCAAAACGGTTTGTCAGATACTGAGGCAGCGTGATGGAATCATTAGCCGCAGCGGAGAATCTGCGAAGTCTTCTTGCAACGATGATCCAGTTTGCCGCAGTACCGATAGCAAGACCGATACCGATCCACACCTTACCCATACCAAAAGCAAGAATACTTCCCGGAAATCCCATAAGAAGCCATCCGGACATATCGGATGCCTGTGCACTCATAGCCGTTACCCAGGGTCCCATTGAACGTCCGCCAAGGAAGTATTCCTTTTCTCCACCGCTTTTTTCACGGACAAAGAAATAAATACCAATGGCGAGGACTACAGCAAAGTACACGATAAACGCAAAAAGTTTCATGTCATAAATCCTCTTTCTTTTCTTAGTTGTGCCATATACCACATAGAGACACAAAATATGGTATATTATATCATCATTCGCTATTAAAGGGCAATAGAATTTTGATAATTTATGAAAAAATAAGCAGAAAAATATAAATATCTTTCTGCTTATGTATA
>JAZUBE010000306.1:0-14956 GCA_045638325.1 Eubacteriales bacterium | reverse complement strand
TACACCATTCTTCCCTGATACAGCGCATGCTTTGCCGTAATAAGAGCACCGGACTTCACATCCGCCTCAATTATGGCACAAGCCTGGCATAGTCCGCTTATTATTCTGTTTCTCAGAGGAAAATGATTCCTTGCGGGAGGTGATCCGGGAGGATATTCCGTAATTATCGCACCTTGCTCAAGAGTTCTTGCAAAAAGCTCTTTATGCTCCTGGGGATACGTTATGTCGATGCCGCAGCCGAGTACGCCCACAGTCGTACCGCCGGCGGATTGGGCTCCCGCCATCGCCATTCCGTCTATTCCGAGGGCAAGTCCGCTCACAAGAACCGCACCTCCGTCACCAAGTCCCCATCCGATATTATACGCTTCACGTTTGCCGTATTCTGTCATTTTACGTGTTCCCACAACGGCACAACAGAATCTGTTGTTGAGATCGGGCAGATTTCCCTTGCAGAAAAGCACCATTGGAAAATCCATAAGGCAAAGGAGACTTTTCGGATATTCGGGCATATCGGGAGTAAGGATAAGGACACCCTTTTCTGCACACCATGCAATAATATCATCGACCTCATCAAGCTCACGTTTTGTCCTGATCTTTTCAATTACAGCAGGCTTTATCCGGGCTTCGCTCATCAGCTCATCCGAGGGATCATCCCACACAGCCTTCGCAGACCCCGCAGCACGCACAAGTCTTACAGCCGCACGGCTTCCCTGTCCGAACAGGAGTGCAAGCCACAAATAGTATTTTACATCCTACACTGATTCTCCCCCTTTCAACAAACATCATTATAATAATATATCACAGTCTTGACCGGGTGTCAATTACAATTTTTCGATAAAAATGTAAACTGTACATATCACCGGGGCAAAAATACCTCAGAAATCCCCTTTGAACATTTCCCACATTATAACAGATGCGGCAACTGAGCAATTGAGAGACTCGCCACCTGTCATGGGGATATAAAGCTTTCCGTCACACATTCCGAGAACATCCTCAGATATTCCCTTACCTTCGGTACCAATAATAACAGCATCATTTGCCGCAAGAGAATACTCGCCCAGCTTTACAGCAGTGTCATCAAGAGCAGCACCGAGCACTCTGTACCCCGCCGTCTTCGCCGCCTCCACAGCCGCTTCAGTACTCTCAAATTCCACCGTATTCACACGGAATACCGCACCCATTGAACCACGTACAGTCTTGGGATTATATATATCGGCACATCCGGACACAAAAAGCTTCACTCTCCCGAATGCCTCTGCCGAACGAAGTACTGTTCCGAGATTTCCGGGATCCCTCACCCTGTCAAGTATAAGGATCCGCCCATCAACGGAAGCACCATCCTCGTACACCGTATGGACATCATTCATCATACGGCAAACAGCAATCATACCCTGGGGTGCCGACTCTGTGGATACCTTTTCAAGAACCTCTCTTGACACGGTAATGACCTCACCGCCCGACGCTTCAACACTTTTCGTAACAGGTGAATCATCGTGCTCCTCTGTCATGAGAAGATACTCTACCGCGCCCGCAGCCGCCGCTTCCGCCGACAGCTTTACACCCTCGGCGAGGAAAAGCCCATCGGTTTTCCGATGCTTGCGGTCCGCCAGCTTTGACACTCTGACTACAAGAGGATTCTGTCGTGATGTGATCGTCATAATTATCCCTCACCTAAAATAAAAAGTCCCCATAATCATACTTTACGGGGAACTTCCGAAGAAGTCCCCCGCTATAGTTCTGATTAAAGGGCAGCCTTTGCCTTTGCAGCGAGATCTGCGAATGCTTCCTTATCGGAAACTGCGATCTCTGCGAGCATCTTTCTGTTAAGGGTGATGCCTGCAACCTTGAGTCCGTGCATAAAGGTGGAATAGTTCATTCCGCAAACCTTAGCCTGCGCGGAAATTCTGGTGATCCAGAGAGAACGGAAGTCTCTCTTCTTCTGCTTACGACCGATATAAGCGTAGTTACCGCTCTTCATTACGGCCTGCTTAGCCATCTTGAAGTGCTTGCTCTTGGAGCCCCAATAGCCCTTGGCAGCCTTCAGAATCTTATTTCTTCTCTTACGAGTTGTCTTGGCGCACTTAATTCTTGCCATTTTCCATTCGTCCTTTCTGTAACCTTAGTTCTTGCAGATGAGCTTCTTGATGTTAGCGGTCATTGCATCGCTGAGATATGCTGCCTTACGGAGATTTCTCTTACGCTTTGCAGTCTTGCCGTTGAGCTTATGTCTGTGCTCACAGTGGTTCATCTTGACCTTGCCGGTTCCGGTTACGGAAAAACGCTTGGCAGAAGCCTTATGTGTCTTGATTTTTCCCATGGTATTTATTCCTTTCAACTTATGATTTTCTTTTTGGGGAGGTCGAACTGTTACTTTGCAGCTTTCGCAGGTGTAAGGAACATCGTAAGCTGTCTGCCTTCAAGAGCAGGCTTCTTGTCAACAGTTCCCACATCGGAACAATACTCTGCAAACTTTTCCATTACCTCACGGCCGATGTTCTGGTGTGCCATCTCACGTCCCTTGAAACGGAGATTTACACGAACCTTGTTGCCCTCAGAGAGGAATTTCTTCGCTCTGTTGGCTTTTGTCTCGAAATCGTGAGTTTCGATACGGCAGGAAAGCTGAACTTCCTTGACCTCAACGGTCTGCTGCTTCTTCTTTGCTTCCTTCTCCTTCTTGCCCTGCTCATAACGGTACTTACCGTAATCCATGGAGCGGCATACGGGAGGGGTAGCCTGAGGAGCGATCATTACAAGATCAAGCTCACGCTCGTAGGCGTAATTCTTTGCATCGTCAAGAGACATGATGCCGAGCTGTTCGCCGTTCTCGTCGAGCATACGGACTTCTTTTGCCCGGATGTCGTCGTTGATAAACAGTTCTTTAGTGCTGATAACCAGACACCTCCAAAAAATAAAAATTGTACGGAAGAAATACACCCGTACAAAAAGACTCCGACACGCGAAGCTTATTGACCGTAGTCACTCATTTGTGCTGCGGTGAGGGCATACCTACTTCTTTTTACCTGAGTATTATAGCACGTTCCTCACCCCTTGTCAATACTTTTTTGAAAAAACATAAAAATACTGCTTTACATTTTAGCCGATCGGTGGTATGCTATAAAGGAATTACACATATTTTATATAAGACCGTATAAAGGAGTAATGCAATGGCACTTATAAATATCGAACCTCAGAACATAAGCGAAAATCTTATTGATCTTATCGGAAACCGCTGGATGCTTGTCACCGCAGAAAAGGATGGTGTCTCCAACACAATGACCGCATCATGGGGTGGTGCCGGCGTTATGTGGAATAAACCCTCAGCTTTTGTTTTCATCCGTCCCCAGAGATATACCTTTGAATTCATTGAAAACTCGGAGAATCTCACCCTGTCATTCTTCGGAGAAGAAATGCGTGATGCACTGAAGCTCTGCGGCTCTGTCAGCGGACGCGACTGTGATAAAATAAAGGAAGCGGGACTGACACTCACCCACAGAAATGGTATGCCTTGCTTTGAAGAGGCTAAGCTGACACTATATTGCCGCAAGAGATACGGACAGTTTCTGAACGAGGAATCTGTTATCGACAAAGATGTTATGAGCACCTACGCCGCAGGAGATTTTCACAAGATGTATATTTGCGAGATCACTGCAGCCGAGGTACAGGAATAAAGTTTTTTCAAAAAAATCGAATAAATTTGTAAAAGGGTATTGATTTTTGAAAAAAGTCGTGATATAATATTTAGGCTGTAAACGAAACAGCAACTGAATAAATAAGTCACGGCCATGGAGAAGTCGCCTAGTTGGTCGAGGGCGCACGATTGGAAATCGTGTAACGGGTAACACTGTTCGAGAGTTCGAATCTCTCCTTCTCCGCCAAACCAAAAAGCACCCATCAGGGTGCTTTTTGGTTTGTCTGAAAACATATCGGATCGGGCTCTTTCCTTTTCGCGAAGCGGAAAGGAATGGGTTTGCGACACGGATGACATAGAGTTTGCACAAACTCTACCGCAAACCTCAGTTCTGAATCTCTCCGCCTCAAAGTCACACGATCGTGTGACTTTTTTCTTTTGTTCTCCCCAATACCCTCTCTTCTTTAATTACCGTACGAAAAGAAATGTAAAATAGAGTCACAATATGCAAAATTCATAGAATGTTCACAAATAACTTGTCAGATTCTGTTATACTATATAGTGGTAAAAAATTATTTATAAGGAGTTACATATCATGGCATTGACATATATAATCAATGGTAAGATAGTCCTTCCCGACGAAGTCGTATGCGGCAAATATCTTGCGTTTGACGAAGACAGCGGCAAGATCTGCGGCGTAGTGGACACTCTTCCCGCTGATGCGCATACAATTGACGCAGCAGGCAATTTCGTTGCTCCCGGACTCGTTGATATCCACATTCACGGATATCTCGGAGAGGACACCTCTGATGCGAAGCCCGAAGGCATCAAAAAGATGGCTTTCGGCGTAGCTGAAAACGGAGTTACCGCCTTCCTTCCCACAACAATGACTGTTGCAAAGGATGAGATCATTGCTGCACTCAACGCAGTGCGTTCCCTCAAAGAGGAGAGTAAGACCTGGAACGGTGCCGAGATCATCGGTGTTCACGCAGAAGGTCCCTTTATCAATCCCTCCAAGAAGGGCGCTCAGGCAGAGGAGAACATCCTCGTGCCCGATGCGGATTTCATCATCGAAAATTCCGACATCATCACATCTGTTACCCTTGCTCCCGAGATGGACGAGGGACACAAGTGTATCAAGAAGCTTGCGGCAGAGTCCGATGTGCTCGTTTCCATGGGCCATACCGACGCTAAGTTTGAGGAGGCCATGAGTGCTGCAAAGGACGGCGTTAACCACGCAACTCACCTGTTCAACGCTATGTCTGCACTTGCTCACAGAAATCCCGGTGTTGTAGGTGCTGCTCTTGCATCCGACAACGTATCCGTTGAGGTCATCGCAGATACCTTCCACATCAATCCCGGACTTTACTCCATCATCGCCAAGGCAAAGGGCGATAAGATGGTACTTATCACCGACTGTACCCGTGCAGGCGGAATGCCCGACGGAGAGTACTCTCTCGGCGGACAGCCTATATTCCTTAAGGGAATCGAGTGCCGTCTTGCTGACGGTACCATCGCGGGAAGCGTTCTGAAGCTCAACAATGCTGTAAAGAACGTTCTTGATCACACCACACTTCCCGTACACGAAGTATTCAAAATGGCATCCCTCAACCCTGCAACAGCTATCCACTGTGCTGACCGTATGGGTTCACTTGAGGAAGGCAAGGATGCTAACATCATTATCGCTGATGAAAATATCAACATAAAGAGAACCATCAAGAAAGGAAAAACAATTTATGAAGCTTAAAATGAATGCTCCCCTTGATCCCGGCTTTATGCCGATGGCGGTAGTATACCGTGATTTTGAGGCTGCTGTAAAGGCTGAGGGTGGCGAGAAGCTCACCATCGGACTTGAGAGAAACGACGGTCTCACCTCCGTATTCACCATCGACGTGTTCAAGGACGGAACAGGACACGATGAGGAGAACCACGAGTTCGTTGAGAGAATAGTTAAGACCCTTCTTTGGGTACGCGGCGGCTACAAGATCATCATCGCCGGCTCCAAGGTTATCGCAGACAGAATCAAGGAGGATTACTCCGAGACAGGTATCCGCGCATTCGACCGTGATTTCATGTCCGGCGTTTACGAGGCTCCCTTTGAGGTTATCCACGTTCCTTTTGAGAACGCTCCCGTAGCTAAGGAGACCGCATCCCCCGTAGGACGTCATCTCGACGTCTGCCGTATCGGCTTTGACGCAGGCGGAAGTGACCGTAAGGTAAGCTCCGTTGTTGACGGAGAGGCTACATATTCCGAGGAACTTGTATGGTTCCCCAAGCGCCAGAACGATCCCCAGTATCACTATGAGGGAATCATGGATGCTATGAAGACCGCTGCTTCCAAGATGCCCAGAGTTGACGCTATCGGTGTATCCACCGCAGGCGTTGTTATCGGAAACCGTATTATGACATCCTCTCTCTTCCTCAAGGTAAAGAACGAGAATCCCGAGGCTTTTGAGAAGGTAGTTAAGAACATCTACACCGATATCGCAAAGGAGCTCGGTAATGTTCCGATCGAGGTTGCAAACGACGGTGACGTTACCGCTCTTGCAGGTGCTATGGATCTTGATGACAACAACGTTCTCGGTGTTGCTATGGGTACCAGTGAGGCAGGTGGATACGTTGATGGAAACGGAAACATCACAGGCTGGCTCAATGAGCTTGCATTCGTACCTGCTGACTATAACAAAGATGCAATGGTTGGCGAGTGGTCAGGCGACTACGGCTGCGGAGTTAAGTATTTCTCCCAGGATTCCGTAATCAAGCTTGCTCCCGCTGCAGGCATTGAGCTTGACGAGAGTGCATCTCCCGCTGAGAAGCTCAAGGTAGTTCAGGGCCTTATGGCTGAGGGTGACGAGCGTGCCGCAAAGATCTATGAGACTATCGGTGTGTACTTCGGTTACGCTGTTGCTTACTACGCTATCTTCTACGATATCAAGCACGTTCTCCTTATGGGTCGTGTATCCTCCGGTGATGGCGGAAGCATTCTCTTCGAGAACGCAAAGAAGGTTCTCGCTGAGGAGTTCCCCGAGCTTGCCGAGAAGATCACAATCCATCTTCCCGATGAGAGCAGCCGCCGCGTTGGTCAGTCCATTGCAGCTGCAAGTCTCCCTAATATCAAATAATTTTCTCTGTACTAAACAGGATAAAAAGTGCTGCGAATATTCGCAGCACTTTTTTCATCTTCTGTTGACGATTTCTCTCCGATATGTTAAAATAAGTTTAGCTTATCATGCGAAAGTGAGAATGAGTATGAAACGTATACTTTCGGTTATCATCGCATTTGTGCTGAGTGTCAGCATAATATTTACTCCCTCATCTGCCGCACCCGCGTGGAACGGGGATGCAAACGGTGACGGCCAGATCACATTAACAGATGTTTCCACAATCCTAAAGCACATCGCAAAATGGGATGTGGATATCGATCCCATAGCCGATTTCGACACAAACGGTAAAATAAATCTTAATGATGCGGCGATGGTGCTTAAGCACATTGCAAAATGGAATGTGGCTCCCGACACTCTCCTTGAAGCACAGTACGGTGTAACCGCCGTAGATTTTGAGATTCCCGAGCCTGCACCGGCTGAAACCGTAAAAGGTTCGGACTTCGGCTTTGACACCGAGGCATCTGACAACTATGCCGCATGGGTGGCGGCTGTCACCTATCTGAAAGGCCATCCCGGAACCACTCTTGAGATCGAAAAGGGTGTGTATAAGATGGCAAGCGGAAAGGCTGTTTCCCTGGACGGATTAAAAAACTGCGTCATCGACTGCGGCGGATCCACGTTCAGTTACTCCAAGGGGAATTACTTCAATATATCCGGTGGCACAGATCTTTTAACGATAAAAAATCTCACCGTGGACTGGGACCGTGAGACTGCAGGCTTTCCCTCAAATTCCGTTGTCCGCATCAAGGACATAAAAGAGACCGATGATCCTGCAAAAATGAAGGTCGACTACGAGTTCCTCCTTGAGGAAGACGCATCCTATGCGCTGAACATCTCCTGGAGCAGTCTTATACATATGGATCCCGATACCCTCACCATGGGTATAGTGAACGGCAACGGAACCATGCACACCATCGTTGGAAAGTGCACTGACCTTGAGCTGACCGCTCCTAACGTTATTACTGCCACGACCGATGCCGATATGGGTGAGTCACTTGCAGTGGGAGAATTGTGGCTTATGAGGCATGCGATCTATACAAATCCCGTATTCAGACAGACCGCTGCCACAAACGTGACCTACAAGGATATCACCGTTTACAGCGGCCCCGGCGGTGCTATCTATATTACCGGAGAAAACAACCACCATGTCCGTATCGACGGAGTGACCGTAGGACTGAATCCCGAAACCGCCAACGTCACCCGTATGTCTACCACCGCTGATGCTCTTAACTTCAAGAATACAGGCGGTTACATCATCGTGGAAAACTGTGATGTCGGTTTCCAGGGCGATGATTGTATCAATGTTCATTCCACTCCGGGTATGGTGAACTATGCTTACGATAACGTACTGGAGGTCATTCTCCGCAACGGTGTCAATTTCTACGCCGGATGCGAGGTAGGATTCAAAAGCGCAACCTCATTTGATGAGGACAGCTTTACTGCCACCGTCACCGAAATGACACGCTTCAACAATGACGTATACTACATCACTCTGGACAAAGATGTTCCCGATTACATTACGGACTCCGATCAATATGACTGGATGGTCTATAACAAGTCAAACAACGGCGGAAACATCATCATCCGCAACAATTATTTCCATGAAGCTCATTCTCACGGGATCGTGCTCAGATGCTCTGATGCTCTTGTGGAGAATAACCGCTTCTATAGACTGTGGTACGGAGCTATAAACGTCTCCCTTGACTACGGTTATCTGTGGATCGAGGGAACCGGACTCGAAAACGTCATAATCAGAAACAACGTATTCGATGAATGTGACCTTCTGGAAGATAACGGACAACTGGCGTTTCTATGCAAAACCGACCTTTCACAGTTCAAGCCAATAATGGGTGCGCCTTTCAAAAACGTTCTCATTTCCGGAAACACCTTTATCAATCCAAAAGATATCGCTATCGAGATCAGAAATGCCGACAACGTTTCCGTTGTAAATAACAGGATACTTAATCCCGATCCCCTGAAGCTGTACAGCGGCAAACAGGAATATTTCACTGACAGAGGCAGAATAGTCTTCGGAAACTCATTCATAACAAACGCTACCGTTATCCATAATACGTGGGAAAAATCCCCCTATATTCCGGAAGATATAAATGAGATCACCGGCAGTTCCTATGTGAACAACAAAGAAAAGACTATCTACGGCAATAATATTGTCGAGACTACTAAATAAATTTACGAAAGCGAGGATAATTATGAAACGCATAATCTCATCCATAATGTTACTTGCAATGATCGTCGGTACAATTGTTATTCCTTCTGCCGCTGCTCCTGCATGGAACGGTGATGCAAACGGAGACGGGCAGATCACTTTGAATGATGTCTCAACGATCCTGAAGCATATTGCAAAATGGGATGTGGACATCGATGCCCTTGCCGATTTTGACACAAACGGTAAAATAAATCTTAGCGATGCGGGACTTGTGCTCAAGTACATCGCAAAGTGGAACGTTGCACCCGACACTCTCCTTGAGGCTCAGTACGGTGTGTCTGCTGTGGATTTTGATGTTCCGGCGCCCGCACCAACCGAAACTGTAAAAGGCTCAGAGTTCGGCTTTGACACCGGGGCTTCCGACAACTATGCTGCTTGGACTGCGGCGATAGCATATCTGAAGGAGCATCCCGGTACTACCCTTGAGATCGAAAAGGGTGTGTACAAGATGGCAGGCAATAGATATGTTTCTATTTCAGGTCTGCAGAATTGCGTTATCGATGGCGGTGACTCAACCTTCCTTTTCGCAAACAGAAACTTCTTTAGTGTAAGCGGATGTGATCTTGTTGAGATAAAGAATCTCACCGTTGACTGGGATTACGAGACCGCAGGATATCCCACCACCTCAGTTGTACGCATACGTGACAGACAAACCACCGATGATCCCAAAATTGACAAGGTGGAGTACGAGTTCTTCCTGGTGGAGGATGCATCCTATGCGGTAACTCAGCCATGGGACAGCATGATGCACATGGATCCTGAAAGGCTTACCATTGGTGCTGTAGGTGCTCAAGGAGACAAGTTCTCCGTCAGCTGGTGGCATAAATCCAAGGAGTTGACCGAACCTAACGTTATCACCGCAATGATTGATTCATCTATTGATCTTAATGAAGGTGAGGTGTGGCTTGTAAAACACTACAATTACAGCGGACCCGCATTTTCACATTCCAGCGGAACGAATATCACCTACAAAGACATTACTGTCCACAGCGGCCCCGGCGGCGGAATTTATCTGTCAAGCCAGAATACCCATCACATACGTTTTGACGGAGTTACAATAGGGCTCAATCCCGAGAATTCCGACCACATCCGTATGTCCACCACCGCAGATGCTCTCAACTTCAAGAACACCGGTGGATATATCATAGTCGAGAACTGCGACGTCGGCTATCAGGGTGATGACTGTCTGAACATTCACTCTACACCCGGTATAACCGAGTTCGTTTACGATAACGAGATCGAGATGATCGTTCGCAACGGAAACAACTTCTATGTAGGCTGCGAGGTGGGATTCAAGCGTGCGTCTGATTTTACTGAGCATGAATTCACTGCCACCGTTACCGGATATGAGTATATGTCCAGCGAGGAGTACGGTCAGCATTACAGAATGATCCTTGACAAGGACGTACCTGCAGACATTGAGGAAAACTGGATCATCTATAACAAATCAAACAATGGTGAGAATTACATCATCAGAAACAGCTACTTCCATGAGAACCGTGCCCGCGGACTTCTTCTGGGAAGTCCCAACGGTCTTGTTGAGAACTGCCACTTCTACCGTCATCAGAGCCCCGCAATCAACATCTCTCTTGATCACGGATCACAGTGGATCGAGGGAACGGGTGTAAACAACCTTATCATCCGAAACAATGTGTTTGAGGAATGTGATCTTAACGGAAAAGATTCTGCTTACATCAACATTTTTGCAGGCAGTGATTTCGGCATAGGCGGAATGATCCTCAGTGAGAAGTGCTTTAATGATATGCTTATTTCGGGTAACACCTTCATCAATCCCAAAAGAGAGATCATTGCGGTACGTAGTATAACAAATATCGCCATAGTAAACAACATCATAAAGAATCCCGATAAGATAACAAGTATCACCGATCCGGACAAGCTTTTCCTCTACCGTGGACAGATAGATCTTCGCGGATATGAAATCAAAGACGCAACAGTCATCCATAACACATGGGAAAAATCCCCGTATATCTCAGATAATATAAATGAAGTAGATGCTGTAGACAAAGTTATAGAAAATGGACTTGCCGCTTACTACGGAAATAATATTAAATAACAAAGAAATACCACCGGTCTATACAGATCGGTGGTATTTTCATGTTAAATTTCATAATGATCAGCAGGCATATTCTCTCCCGACCAGATCTTCACACTTGTCCACGGCTCGTCATCTGATGTCCAGAAAGGATCATCGGGGGCAAGTCCCATAACAAGAAATACGGAGGCGCAGAGATACAAACTTCCCGTGTTGATATACATTTCCGCAAGATCGGGCTGGTAACCGTAAACTCCGGGACGAAGCCATCCGCCACGATCGAACAGTCCACCCTCATCGCATTTTTTCAGTACTGCTGTAAGTGCGCATCTGATCTGTCCGGGCGACACTCCCTCGGGAATAAATCCCTGAAGCACCGCCTGAGAGAGAAGCTGGAATGCTCCGAAACGGTAGCATATTGACCGTCCTATGACGGGATATGTTCCGTCGGGTGCGATCATGCGCTCTTGAATAGCGGCATATCTTTTGCCACGGCGGATCGCTTCGGGCAGAAGATCCGCATACCTCTCAAAGGTACGAATGGTATCTATGTACATAGGATGGATAACGAAGCTGTTGTAGTAATCGAAATGGTAGGGCGCACCATCACCGTATGTTCCGTCACCAAGATAATATTTGTCGGAAAATGCAGCAACTGCATTATAAACTCTCATGAATATTATACTCTCACCCATCAGATGCAGAGCAGCTTCAACCATCGCCGCAAAAAGGAGCCAGTTATTATCACATGGAGTAATGATACGTGTCGAGAGCAGTGCCGCCGTAAGATTCTTTTTTACACGAGGCTCCAGCTTTTCCCAAAGCTCATTTGGTGCACGGACGATTCCGTGAGCAAGAAACGCTGCATCAACAAGAGGCTGTCCCTGAGTAGTAAAATCAAGAAAATCGGGAGACCCGGGATCGGTGGCACTGTCTATTGCTTCTCTCGCAAGACGGCGAAGCCTTGCCTGATGCTCTGCCTCCTCACCTGTAAGTCCTTCGAGTTCAAGCCACGGCGCAATGCCGCACATAGTCCTGCCTAAGGCTTCAAGTCCTCTGTACTTTGCACGGTCAGGCTGAAAATCTCTCGGAAACTCCACTTCAAAACGCCTCTCCGCAAAAGCCGTCAGCACCGGCTCCGCAATGCGAAGCATTAAGTCTGTCCAGTACTTTCGTGTATCCATAGTTTACTCCTTTTATTTAATGGGTAGTTTATCTATAACTATAGTACCGCATTCTCCCTCTGCCTCACGGAGGGAGACAGTTGTGATTATCCTACGAAATTATTTTTATATAAAGCTTTTTGAAAGGGGGTGCGGGGGAAAAGCTTTTTTTCGAAAAAGTTTCCCCCCGCAAATCATATTTACTTAAAGCTCAACAACAATACCGTCTTTTTCGTTGTTGCCGTCGCAGAGGTAGGTCACAACGTCCATATCGCAACTACCCTCATTGATAAACAGTGCATAGAGTTTGATCTCCTTACCGATCATATCCTCAGAGATAGGCAGGTAATAGGTATAACCCTCCCAGCTGTGCATGGAGTAGTACGCATCGCACTCCCATACGTTTGCGTTATAGGAAGGAGCTCTTGAGGGGAAGGATACGAGCTTACCGTCGACCTCAGCAACAGCATATGCACCCTCTGCCTCGTGGCGTCCGTCAAATCCTACTGCAAGATAGCATCCGTCACGCCACATATCCTTTGTGATAGTAACGGTTCCTGTCTGTGTCCTGCATACAGGAGTTCTGTCTCTGTAAGAAGGAAGCAGGTTGTTTACGTGAGGATCCTTCAGTGCGATCTCCTGACCGTCCTTAATAAGAGCGATCTTGTAGATTCTGTCAACAGGCTTCGGCAGACGGAAATAACGCACTCCCTTACCTGCACCGTAATATACTCTGCGTCTGGTACCGTCACGCTGTACAATATTATGTACGTTATGGATAAGAATATCAATGGTCTCATGACGTACCACGTCAAGATTCTCAATATAAGTATCACGCCACTCAGCAAGATCTGCTGAAACATCTCCCTTGGGAGGAAGCACCTGACGCTTTACCTCATAATCCATATCCTCATCAATGTCGAAGTACTCGATCATGATATAGTCAGCATCGTAAGTGTCACCGAAGTCAACACGGAGACATCCGCCGTCACGACGGAATCCGCCGAAGAATGTCTTGGAGATACCGTCAAAGAAGGTGTCATCCTTGCCGTCAAATGCGAATCTGGACTCGCATCCGCGAAGCTTGTATGTAGCCTGACCGAAGAATGCATCTCTTGCCGCCTGTACCTCGGGGATCTTAGTCTCGCCGGAACGCTTGATGGAACGAGCCTCGAAGGAGTCCATATCCATTCCGAAGTTTGCAGTCTCAAAGAGCTGCTCGGCATTCTCGGGAATGTCGCAAACTGCGAGCTTACCGAGATCAACAGGCTCCTGAATGGTGTTATCAAACTTCTCGGCACCAACAAGTGCTGCAGGAACAGCAGAGCCGTCGGTGGTTCCAATCTTGTCGAATACGCGGATAACCTTTACCTTGTCGATCTTTCCACCCTCAGCCTCGTGGAGAACCTCATACTCACATCCGGTAAGCATAGGCTTTGCAGCCTCAACTGCAGATACCTCAATGAGACAAGCACGCCATGCGGGCAGCTCAACCTCAACATTGTCGCCATAGTCGTAGATGCCTACAAACTTCTCATAAGGATGGTGTACGGATACCTGAACTTTTCCGCACTTCTCAAGTCCGATCTCGGAGTTGAGATTGATCTTCAGCATCTTATTCTTCCATGAGGGGTTACCGGTAGTGATGAATCTGATCTTACCGTCACCACGCGCAGTGGAGCTGGGGCCGTATGCCTCGGGAAGGAGAAGTCCGTGTACGAGAATATCTCTGTATGTACGGTGGAGATTATAGATACGTGCAAGATGGGCCTGCTCATCATCACGCATGAACCAGGGATTACCGTAAATTTCGGGAGCGAGGATAAGGCAGCGTCCGAATGCCTGATAAATAAGATCATCCTCATAGTAGTCAACGCAAGAGGAGATACATACGCCATGGTCCTCGCTGAGTCTCTGGAGTCCGGGAACATTACCTCTGTGGAACAGATATGCTCTGTTGTGAGGACAGGGAGTATTACTTCCTACGAATACGTCAACGTAAGTCTCCTGACCGTTCCAGAGGAATGTGGTAGCATAGGGATTACCGATACCGAGCTCGAGTCTGTGGTTGAGGAGCACGAGATCGGGAGAATACTTGCGGCACTCCTTCATCATTTTAACGAAGTTCTCACGCTTTTCGGGGCGAAGCTGTCCGCATACGCCATCGATCTTGAACTCTGCAAAATGATAGTCACGGCAGAGAGATACCATAAGCTCATGTCTTGCAGCAGCCTCCTCCTCGGTGTTACCGAAACCGTCGGGACCGCACCATACGCCGAGTCTGATACCGATCTTCTCAGCTGCCTCTGCGAGAGGAGCGTATCCGTTGGGGAACTGCTTCTTGATCTTGGGAGATTCAAAGTTCTCGTAAGTCTCTCTTGATCCGTCAAGGTTACCCGCATCCCATGCATATATCTCAAGCTGCATACCGTAGGTATCCTTCAGCCATCTGAAATAATCAAGATTAGCAAGAGTCTGAGCCTCGGTAGAGCCCTCGTTTGTACTGTTGATCCATGAGAAATACTGAGGCTTGGAAGGGGTAAGCTCATCCGAACCTGCAGTAATCTTTGTTTTCTTTTCGATTTCCATTTTGTCCTCCTGTAGGGCAATTGTAGTTGTATATATTATACATTGCAAAGTACAGTATAGTCAAGCATTTTATAGAATTTACAAGTTTATATTTACACATGAGTGTTAAAATTTCAGAACATATAACATGAG
>JAZUBE010000305.1:0-7919 GCA_045638325.1 Eubacteriales bacterium | reverse complement strand
ACCGCTTGGCCCCCGACTTCCCTTACCGCCGTCGCCTCCATCGGGACCGCCATGTGAAACGTATTTTTCTCTTCTGAACGAGACACAGCCGTTACCGCCGTTTCCTGCCTTCAGATATATCTTTATTTTGTCAATGAACATCTTTATTGTCTCCGAATGTTCTTTCGTAATTAACTATAGATTCCGCAATGATCCTCTCAGCTTCGTCTCTGTCGCAAAGATCGTCAACAGCGGTGTGCTTATCCTCAAGCTGCTTGTAAACGGTGAAGAAATGACGCATCTCATCAAAAATGTGAGCAGGGAGCTCGAAGATGGATGAATACTTGTTGTAGGTGGGATCGGTAAAGGGGATGGCAATGATCTTCTCATCAAGCCTGTCGTTGTCGATCATCTTGATAACTCCTATGGGGTAGCACTCCACAAGAGTCATGGGATAGATCTCCTTTGTGCAGATAACAAGCACATCAAGAGGGTCAAGATCATCCGCATAAGTTCGCGGAATGAAACCGTAGTTTGCAGGGTAATGGGTGGAGGTGTAGAGAATACGGTCAAGCTTCATAAGACCGGTCTCTTTATCGAGCTCGTACTTGTTTTTTGAGTTTTTTGGTATCTCTATGACCGCCGTAAATTTTGACGGGGTAATACGGTCTTTCGGCATATCGTGCCAGATGTTGATACTCACAGTGAACACCTCACTTTATTGGGAAAATATTTTATTTAATAAAATTTTTTGCTACATCCGCCATGATTCCGATACCACGTATGATATCCTCATCGGAAGGAGTGGCGTATGTAATGCGGAATGAATCGGAGGATGCCTCAGTGTCGGCATTGAATGCGATTCCGGGAACTGCGGAAACACCTGCGGCGGTACACGCCTTGATGTAACCGAGCATGTCAGAACCTGCAGGCATTGTCAGCCATACGAAAAGTACGCCGTCGGGAACTGTGTGAGTGATCTCCTTCGGCATATTCTTATCAAGCTCGCTCATCATGAGAGCGCACTTTCTGCCGTAGAGATCGCAGATGCCCTTGATGTGACCGTCGAAATCGTATTCGGTCATGAAGCGGTGGCAGAGCATCTGGAAGAAGATGTTGGTGTGAACGTCTTCGCACTGCTTTGCAACTACCATCTTCTGAATAACTGCCTCGGGAGCAGACACAAAGCCTACACGCATACCTGCGGAGAGGATCTTTGAGAAGGATGAGCAGTAGATTACGATACCCTCAGTGTCCATGGACTTCAGCGTAGGGATCTCCTCACCGCTGAAACGGAGCTCACCGTAGGGATTATCCTCAAGAATCATAACCTTGTGGCGGAGAGCCACCTCATAGATTGCCTTACGCTTTTCAAGAGAAGTGGTAGTACCGCGGGGGTTCTGGAATGTGGGGATCAGGTAGATGAGCTTTGCACGGGGATTCTCGGTGAGTGCCAGATCGAGCTTCTCGGGAGAGATGCCGTCACCCTCAATGTCGATTCCCACGAGATTAGTACCGAGAGAACGGAATGCATTAAGAGCTCCGATAAAGCTGGGATTCTCGCAGATAACGGTGTCACCCTCGTTGCAGAATGCCTTGCAGGCAAGCTCAATACCCTGCTGACCGCCCGATGTGATGATAACGGGATTGTGGTCGGTGTCAATGTTGAAACGAGACTTCAGTCTTGCGGCAACACTTTCGATCAGAGGAGCGTAGCCCTCGGTGATGCTGTACTGGAGTGCCGCAGTGGAGTTGTTCTGAAGAATGTCTGCAGAAAGCTCACGGATAGCGTCAACGGGGAAAGACAGGGGAGAGGGATTTCCCGCAGAAAAGGGAATGGAGTTTCCGCTGTTTTTGAGTATCTCACGGATAGCGGAAGGCTTCAGCGAGTTCAGTTTATCAGAAAAAATGTATTCCATGGTATATCTCCGATGTAATTATCATTATTATTCTATTATTTTACCATATATATTCAAAAATTACAATAGCGACAGAGCGGATTTTTTTCACTTGGAGCCGTAAATATGAAAAACAGGGCTGACAGATGAATGTCAGCCCCGTGGGAGTATTTTCCGGGAGAATTAAATGAGTGTTCACATAAGCACAAAGGTATAGGCATTACCTACAGCATGAATAAATGCCGGAGAACCCATTTTACAATGAATCTTAAACTGCGACTGATTAATACCCATAAAACAGCCATTACCTGCTGTTGCTGTATCTGAATATATGTAAACATCAGTAAACAGAAAAAATTTTATTCATAATAACCCTCTTTTTACTTCGAATTATTTGGAATTTATAGGAATGATTTATTTTACTCAAAAATTATATATCCCAATTTGCAATAACTTTGAGCATAATAGACGCATCAGAAATGTTTATTTTACCATCATTGTTGATATCTGATATTCTATTATCGATCTCCACATCCCATTTTGCAATACATTTCAGCATAAGGGATACATCGGTGAGACTCACCTTTCCGTCTTTGTTGACATCCCCTTCACGTATCACCGAATCGTGGTTGTCGCTGTACACATAAAGTATTTTGTATTCCTGAATAATATCGCTATACTTACCATCAAGGATATCCTTGACCTTTTCCATTGCAGTATCAGTAGCTTCTTTTGTCTTTTCTTTGATACCTATATCAAGACGCAATTCTTTTTGTTCAACTGTTTCAATATCAATTCCCGGAAAATCACTTTCTGTATACTTATATATAGAATTAAGAAGAGTTACACGTATCTGTCCTACTTCACCCCACACCTCAATATAGTCGGCACCGATGGGAAAGATAAATGTTGACACCATCAATGAAAACCATTAAAACCGAAGCGAATTTTTTTATCATTAGAAACACCTCTTTTGTATCTGTTACTTTTTCCATTTTACATCTCCTTTTTTAAGAAATTATTGTGCTGGCAGCCACTTGCTCTGGTCCCATCCGGCGATCTTTTTCATCATAATAGTTACGTCCACAAGTGTTATCTTACCGTCTCTGTATATATCTACTGCGCCAAAAGCATACGAATCAAGCGTTATATCCCATTTGGCGATATATTTCAATGTGATACTGACATCTGTAAGATCACAGTCCCAATCGCCGTCAGCATCTCCGTTAATCCACATAAGATCCCCGACAGCAATTGTCTTATAATCCGGTCTTATAAATGATATATTATCTCCGATAACATCTGAAATTATAGTCATAGCATGATCTGTAGTTTTTCTCGTTTTTTCTGTAAGTGTTATACTGATAGTTATAGGAGTATCGTAGACCATTTTTTCTATATCAATACCCGGGAAGTCATCAGGCGTATATTTTTTGTGTTCTTTTAGAAGTATCCCGACAACCCCCATATCGCCAAAAATACCTTCATTCGATGCATATATGACCTGTGATAATGATAAGACTAAAAGTACGAGTGTAACTGTTAATGCTGTTACTTTCTTCATAAAAATTCTCCTTTTGATGTTTTAAACTGCATATATCAAAATCCAATTGAATACTCGATATACTTACCTTTGTTGTTGATCTCGGCGATCTTTGCGACCTGTTCTGTTGTAAGATAACCTGCCTCAAAAGCTTCTCTCACAGAATAGAAATCCCCATTATGCCGAACAAAGATCATATTACCGTTTCTGTAATGAATATCCGATCCGGCAACGGTATCTGTCCAAAGTGCCTGACTATAAATTAGTCCGCCAAACATTACCGCACAAGAATTGTTATATGATCCGTAATATCGCATAACATAAAGCTCTCCATCTTTCTCCGGATCATATTTGTAATTCTCCTCCATGTATTTGGTATAATCATCTACAAGCTTCTGTAAAAACTCACTTGTGGGAATTTCGGGCATATCCCATCCGGCGATCTTTTTAAGAATATAGGATACATCAGAAATATTTATTTTACCATCCTTGTTAGCATCAGAATATTTAATATTGATTTCAAGTCCATCCCATTTGGCTATATGCTTGAGAATGAGCGATGCATCGGAAATGTTTATCCTATCATCGCCATTTGCATCACCGAATGCTGAAATGGGCTTTCCTTCATCCCAATTATCCTTAATATCGGGCGAAGTATAATAAGATTTGTACATGGGTAGCGCTAAATGAATATCCTTTTTAGGATTTTCGGACATATAGTCATCATCATTTCTGTTATACAGAAGCTCTATTGCTTCAATTACAGCTTTGTTGCTCTTGTCCTTCAAAGTAATGTGCACAAAGTTACGATATTCCGGATTTCCAAGAATGAATTCTTTGTCCGTAGATGCAGGATCTTTTGTGTCAACAGAATCAAGCTCAAGTTCGGGGAAATCCTCCTTGGTATACTCACGCCACTCAATGCTTGCCTCATGAGATAAAATAATGATAATAGTTCCGTTTCCGTAAAAACTGTCTTCGGTATATGCAGTATCTGTAAACGGATTTTTATAATCTGATACGTCAAAATCAGCTGCGTAAAGATTCACGGAAAGGCTGACCGCCATAAAAACTGCTAAAAATAATGCTGTTAACTTTTTCATAAATATCTCTCCTTTTGTTGTGTAATTTTAAAATATTCCCTTCGCCGTCACCGGCGATATGTTTCTGCTTTTCCCATATAAGGGAAAACCGCAAACACGACAAAGCATCTACCATGGCAAACCGTCCGGATCATCCGTCCCGTCATGCATATCACTCCCCACAGGCTGTATTTTGGTACAGGTCCACTGTTATTACGCCGTTCTTTTGGGCAATTGGCGCATTTGGATACAATATCCTATTAAACATTATAACACTTTTCACAAAATTTGTCGATGCTACAAAAATGCCGCCATGCATCAGCACAGCGGTATTTAGTGCATTTTATTTGAAGGAATAATACTCAGCGAGCTTAGCTACTTCCTCTGCGGTGATGGCAGATTTGAAGATCACAAGCTCATCGAGCATGATGTTTATGCTGTTGCACTCGGTAGGATCGCTACCGAATACGAGCCTCTCGGAATTTGCAAAATCCGCCATGGTAAATCTGTTGGAATATTTCTCGGATTTTGCCAGCTTAAAGTTGAGATAGCATGATATCGTCTGCTCGTCTCTGTCGTATACAACGGTGAGATTTGTCCAGCCTTCGGGGAGTGTTTCGGGAAGAGGCAGCTCTATCGACTGGGATTTGTTGCCGTTTCCGATGGAAACGGTGATGGAGGTACCGCTGTAGAGTGCGGACATACCGAGTTTGTGGTTAGCTGATACGGGGTGTGATCCGTAAAGAGCGACAGAGGTAGTTGTCAGATCATGCTTGAACCAGAATGAGAGAGCGAAGGAACCCTCAGATGCTACAGCATCGGGAAGAAGAACCGCACCCTGTTCGCCGGCTTCAATACAGCTGCCGAAATATCCGGTGCTGTAATACTTGGGAGAGTACTGCTCCTCGGCAGTGGTGTTGCCCATTTCGTCATTCACGTTGTTGTCAAAGTGGAATACGGAAGAAACTTTGTCTGCATCAATAAAATCGGTTATGTACTTTCCGCTGTCCTTTGCAGGTGTGTCAAGAGTCTCAAAGGTATTCTCGGAGGCGTAGATGGGTTTTCTTTCAACTACGGTGTAACCGTCAAAGAGACCGTCGGGGATCTGTGCGGAGAATCCGTTTATGTCAAATTCGGGAATATCGATTCCAAGTCCGTACAGAGCGATAGCGGCGATATCACGAATGTTCATCTCGCCAATGGTGCTGCCCTTCTTTACAGTCTTACCGACAGCGCCGAAGAATACGTTCATCTCGGCATCGGTGTAACCACCGTGTCCTCCGCCGGGAGTTCCGCCGTGGTCGGTCGCTACGATAAAGAGTGTATCCTCAAGCTTACCTGCTTTATCGAGTGCATCGTAGATCTTGCCTATGTATTCGTCAACGGTAGAGATCTGCTTCAGGTGTTTGGGGTTACCGTAACCGCCGTTATGACCTGCTCCGTCGGGTGAATCAAAGTGAGAGTAGAACAGGGCGGGGTCGTTATTTGTAAGGTATTCTGCGATCTGCTCGTGGATCTCTTTATCCTCACCGTTTACCTTTACAACTCCGATATCATCCTCGATGATACCTTTGTTGACAGGTTCCCAGTGACAGTAGGATGCAAGAGTTGCATCGGGCATTGCATCACGTACTCTCTTGAAGATAGTGGGGAGAGTTTCGTTTGAGTAAGGCTCGGAATCAACGGTGGAGTTGCTCAGCCCGTGAACATATGCGGAGGAGCCGATAAGCAGAGAACCCCAGCATTGTGCACTGATGGAGGGGACAGCGGTACGTGCCACGTAAGTGGTTGCACCGTCCTTGAATATGCGGTCAAGGTTGGGTGTGTCAGCTTCCTTGCAGAATGCACCCATTCCGTCAACACCGAGGATAACTACACGCTTGTAGATAAACTTGGGGGTGTTGTCAATGACGGGCGCAGTTGTTTCGGTAGTGCCGTCAGTGCCTTTTTTGCCTGTATCCTTGTCACCGCCGCAGGAGGAGAATGCGGTAAGCATCATCACTGCACAAAGAAAGAGCGACAGAAGTCTTTTCATTTTCATAGCAATGTTTCCTTTCGGTTATTATAATTTATTATATACCTGTTAGATTTAATTTGCAATAGGTTGCACATCAGTTACACGGAGAACCCCGTCGCCTACGAAGAAGATTATGTTCACTCCGCAGAAACCGAAGCCGTATTCTCTGTCGGGATCATCCTGGTAGCTGGGACGTGGATCCTCAGAGAGAAGCTCAATAAGGGACTCTCTCTTTTCCTCGGGGATCATCCGGAGCAGATCTTCCGGAAACTGCACTTCAAGTGAGTAACCCCGCCTCTCGTCGGCAAATCCGCCGACGGCATCGGGATGACAGTCCGTGAACGGGAGATATGGCTTTATATCAAGTATGGGCGTACCGTCCATGAGATCGGCACCGCTTACTCTCAGCACAGTACCGTCGTCGGTCTTTTCCACACCGCAAAGACGGACGGAGGAAAGTCCTATTGGATTGGGGCGGAAAGGAGAACGGGTTGCAAACACCCCCATCCGCTGATTCCCGCCGAGCCTCGGTGGGCGAACTGTGGGAGACCACGTATCTCTTTTTGCCTCGGAGAATTCCCATATGAGCCAGAGGTGGCTGTACCCCTCAATGCCCCTGAGAGCCTCGTCACGCCTGTATTCAGGCTCAAAGACGATCACCGATTCAAAATCCGTAAGACCGCTTTGCCGCGGTATGCCGAATTTTGTGGGGAAATCTGTATGTATTCGTGCGATTATATTCATAAATATCTCCGTGAAGACTGATATATCTAATTATATTATAAAACGAAAAAATGAGGTTCCTATGGAAAAAAACATCATCGGAAAAGTATACCTGAAAAAGCTGTGCCTGTCGGCGATGTTTATCGCCATAGGAATTATACTTCCTTTTTTTACCGGACAGATACAGCAGATCGGTAATATGCTTCTGCCCATGCACATCCCCGTGTTCCTTTGCGGACTTATCTGTGGATGGCAGTACGGCGGTGCCGTGGGACTTGTTCTTCCCATATTTCGTTCACTTATGTTCGGTATGCCCGTCATATTCCCGAATGCCGTGGGAATGGCGGCGGAGCTTGCGGTGTACGGCATTACGGTTGGACTTATATATATGAGTATAAAGAGGCAGAACGTTCTCTCCGTTTACATAGCAATGATCCCTGCCATGATCCTCGGACGAGTTGTTTGGGGAACTCTGCAGGTGGTGCTTCTCGGTATCTCCGGTGGTGCGTTCACGTGGAAACTGTTTTTTGCAGGAGCATTCCTGAACGCCGTACCCGGAATAGTGCTTCAGCTTTTTCTTGTACCTGCGGTGATGTCGGTGCTTCACCTTACGGGACTTGTGAAATTCAGGAGAGGTTGAGTTTTGGATAAATTTGTAAGAGATATAGCGGAGAGGG
>JAZUBE010000304.1:0-9906 GCA_045638325.1 Eubacteriales bacterium | reverse complement strand
TGGTTCTTATCCCTCTGTTTGTTGTCTTTGCAGGCAGCTACTCCATTGACGGCGGAGCTACAATTGCACAGACTTATGCTGAGGGCGGCGCTTATGGCATCTGGAGTTCATACATCCGTTACATCGGTGCAGGTGCTCTTGCCGCAGGCGGTATCATCAGCCTTATAAAGTCTCTGCCTCTTATCATCCGCACCTTCCGTGATGCGGTAAAGGGATTTGGTAAGGGCAGCTCATCAAACGAGCGTACCGACAAGGACATCCCCATGACATTTGTTCTTATCGCTATTCTTGCTCTGACTCTTGCAGTATGGCTTATTCCCGCTATCCCCGTATCTCTTGTAGGTGCGATCATCGTTGTTATCTTCGGCTTCTTCTTTGCAACTGTTTCCTCCCGTATGGTAGGAATCGTAGGAAGCAGTAACAACCCTGTATCCGGTATGGCGATCGCAACACTCCTTATCGCTACCCTGATCCTCAAGATCACAGGCGACACAGGTGCTCACGGTATGCAGGCGGCTATCGCTATCGGTTCTATCATCTGTATCGTTGCTGCTATCGCAGGTGATACATCTCAGGATCTTAAGACCGGATTCCTTCTCGGCTCTACTCCCAGAAAGCAGCAGTACGGTGAGGTTATCGGTGTTGTTGCATCTGCACTTGCTATCGGTGCTACTCTTTACCTTCTTGACGGAGCATGGGGCTTTGGTTCCGATGCTATCCCCGCACCTCAGGCTACTCTTATGAAGATGGTAACCGAGGGTGTTATGGAAGGCAATCTTCCCTGGGGACTTGTATTTGTTGGTGTAGGTATTGCGGTAGTTATTGAGATTATCGGAATTCCCGTACTTCCTTTCGCTATCGGTATCTACCTCCCCGTACAGCTCAATACCTGTATCATGGCAGGCGGACTTGTTCGTCTCATATTCGACAGAATGAAGAAGAACAAGGAAGAGAAAGAGGGCATTATTCAGAACGGCGTGCTGTTCTGCTCCGGTATGATCGCAGGAGAGGGACTTGTAGGTATCCTTCTTGCGGTATTCGCTGTCCTTAATCTCAGCGATAAGATCGATCTTTCCGTAATGCTCGGACTTGGAAATCTCCCTGTATGGGTTCAGAACATAAGCAGCCTTGTAGTATTCGGTCTTGCTATTCTTTGTCTTGTTCTGTTCAGCTTCCGTAAAAAGTCTTCAAAGAAATAAAATACAATGAAGAAAAGGCGTAAGTTAGTTATTTCCGAGGAGTATCTTGATCTTGTGCCGAGCCATCCCGAGACTCTCAGGTGGAGTGCGGATGAGGATGGTATCGTGACATTCGAGATCGAGAACAAGGGAATTATGAAGCGCATTACACAGGTGCTTTTCTTCAAGCCGAAGGTGAGCTACGTTCACCTTGATAAATTCGGCAGCTTCGTCTGGCAGCAGATTGACGGCAAGCGTACGATAACAGATATCGGTGAGCTTGTTGAAGCAAAGTTCGGAGAAGAAGCACATCCGCTCCGCGAAAGGCTCGGTACGTATTTTAAAATACTTGAGAGCTATAATTTCGTTCGCTTTGCAAATATACAGCAGTAATAAAAACCGGTACGATCATTTGATCGTACCGGTTTTATGTTATCGTTATTTAGCCATCTTGGACATCTGTCTTTGTGCCATTACAAGCTCAAAGTACAAGCCTTTCTTTCGCATGAGCTCCTCATGACTTCCCACCTCGGCGACAGTTCCCTGGTCAAGCACCACGAGCCTGTTGGCGTTGCGGAGAGTGGAGAGCCTGTGCGCTATGGCGATTGTGGTTCTTCCTGCAGTCAGCTTTGAGAGAGCATCCTGAATGCTTTTCTCAGTCTCAGTATCAAGAGAGGATGTAGCCTCATCAAGAATAAGGATCCTCGGGTCATGGAGAAGCGCACGTGCAATAGCAACACGCTGTCTCTCACCGCCTGAAAGAGTGTACCCTCTCTCACCTACAATGGTGTTATATCCGTCCGGCAGCTTTTTCGCAAACTGGTGAACTCCCGACAGCTTTGCCGCAGTAAGTATCTCCTCACTTGTGGCATCGGGCTTGCCGTATGCGATATTCTGATAAAGACTTCCGGTAAAGAGAAGCGTCTCCTGCAGAACGACACCCATCTGTCGTCTGAGGCATTCCTGTGAAATGTCCTTGATACTCACACCGTCAAAGAGAATATCACCCTCATCGGTATCATAAAGACGCATGAGCAAATTGATAAGCGTGGATTTACCTACACCGGACCGACCGACAATACCGATCATCTCGCCCTGCTTTATGGAGAGATTTACCCGCTTCAGCACGTTCCTGCTGTCTTCATATCCGAATGCTACATCACGGATCTCAATGTTTCCTTCAAGCGCAATATCCTTTGGCTCCGGGACATCGTTTACATCAGGCTCCTCGTCAAGTACGTCAAATACTTTTACAACGGAGGTCATGGTGTGTGCAAGACGGCGGGGCAGGAATGCAAACCAGCGGAGAGGTGCATAGATCATTGCCGCATATGCGGAAAACTCCTGCATCTGTCCGAGAGTCATCGATCCACCGATTATCTTATTACCGACATAATACAAAAGGAAAAACTCGCCCATTCCCATAAGGAAATTCGTAATGGGGGAAATGTAGGCAAACTTTGTCTCATTTTCGATACGTGTATCTCTTTCGGCAGAGATGGCGATATCATACCGTTTCTCCTCGTTTTTCTCCATTCCGAAGGCTTTTACCACACGGATTCCGGAGAAGATATCGTGAAGTATAGTATCGGCAATGGTATTCATCTTCCACTGGCGATGATAGCGTTTGCCGAGATGATTCCACATGAGTCTGTGCATGAGAGTAACGGTAGGTGCGGGAAGGATCACAAGAAGCGCCAGCTTCCAGTCGGTAACGAACAGCATTACACCTATGGCAAGTACCTGTATGATGTTTACAAGGAACGAGCCCAGATCATCTGTGATGAACTGTCTGATCTGCTGAGTATCACCTGTGATACGGCGCATGAGCTCGCCTGAGGTACGTCTTGTAACTCCCGCAAGGGAAAGCTCACTTATCTTGTCAAACACCATTCCCCGGAGCTTTACGATCATCTTGTTTGCAGTGATGATCTGGATACAGCTTCTGGCGATACCGAGAAGCATAGTAACGATATTCACTCCGAGAATACAGAGAATGACGACAATAAACTGCATGAGCAGTGGTTTTGTTTCTGCTTTGATGTAATCGTCTACGAGAACACGGTTCAGCATGGGAGGCAGAAGTGCCGCTGTAGCGATCACAAGGCACATGAACACTGTCAGAAGTATCCACCATTTGACAGATGCGGCAATGCCGATCAGTCTTTTGAGATACCCCATTTTATCGGCACAGTGAGGACACACCTGTGTTCCCGGAGGGAGTCCTCTGTGGCATTTCTCGCAGACTACACGACCGAACTCGCTCCAGCCTTCCTCAAAGTATCCGCTGTCAAGGTATTTATTCATACGCTTAGTGGCGGTAGAGAAGGTCTTTGCAAGATCCATTGTGCCGCGGCAGAGAGTTTTGTATCCGTCAGCACATTTTGCCTGTACGGAAGCACAGCCAACGCCACAGTCGTACACAAATTCCTCAATATCGGAGAGGGTGAGGATAAATTCTCTCTCCCCGTCTTTTACGAGGACATTTTTTTCATGAAGGATGACTTTTCCGTCTGTCTTTTTACCCGACGTGTCGGGGGGGAGATCGAATGGAAATTCAAGAATTACTTTCTCGTTCATAAACCCTCCCGGAATCAGAGATAAAGTTCCAGCTTTTTGCGGCTTCGTCTGTCGAGCCCGTCAAGGCTCTCTATCTCAAAGCGGTTGCCGGAGATATCTGTGACAAAAGCCCTGTCACCTCCGACTCTCGTGATACTTTTGTAGGTATCCTGAAGAGACAGTTCCGTCTCACCGATGTCTGTCTCCACCTTCCAGTAGGAGAAGCCACGACGTTCCTTCAGAGTGATGATCCTCTTTATGACGGGTACAAAATATTTTCTTTCCATCTCGCATCTGAGTATTTCCTGAGTTTCTTCATCAAAATCCGAGAGATTTCTTATTATACCGATCTCGTCTCCGTCCTTTGTCTGTACGGAAATAAACTCGTCGTCGAGATCAAAGGGGAAAACTCTGTGAAGCCACACTCTGTCGTATTCGGTAGTTTCTCCGTCAACGGTATGAGTGAGAGAAGGAAACTCACCCTTTTTAGAAAAGTGAGCGGTATCTGCGGACATATAGCTCAGTCCTGCTGCCGCATCAAGGGATATTCTAACTTTTTCGTTTGTATCAGCCATCATCAGCCCTCCTCTATTCCCGCATTTTTAAGTGCTTCATATTGAAGCGTGTAAAGTCTGTAGTAGATACCCTTTTCTCTGATAAGCTTATCGTGTGTGCCCTCCTCGGGTATCTTTCCATCCTCAAGCACCATGAGCTTGTCCGCATTTCTGAGAGTGGAAAGCCTGTGTGCTATCATTATCGTGGTTCTGCCTGTGGAAAGCTTATCAAGTGCAGCCTGAATATTTCTCTCTGTCCTTGTATCCATGGCAGATGTCGCTTCATCGAGAATAAGTATAGACGGATCGCGGAGCAATGCTCTTGCGATAGAGATGCGCTGCTTCTCGCCGCCGGAGAGATCTGTATATCCCCATCCGATCTTTGTCTGATATCCGTTCTCAAGCTTGCAGATGAAATCGTGAGCACCGGAAACTCTTGCTGCAGTAACGACCTCATCACGTGTGGCATCAGGCTTCGCATATGCAATATTATCAAATACGGTGCCCTGGAAAAGATAAGTTTCCTGAGATACTATGGCAATATTCTGCCTTAGTGTATCGAAGGAAAGATCGCGCACATTGTGTCCGTCAATGGTTATCTCACCCTCGTCGGGATCATAAAGACGTATAAGAAGATTTGCCACGGTGGATTTACCGGCACCGGTGTGTCCTACGATTCCCACGGTCTGTCCTGCTTCGATGGAGAAGGATATACCGTCAATTATCCGTCTGTTCTTCTCATAGCTGAAGCTGATGTTTTTAAACTCTATGTCGCCCGAGAGTTTCGGAAGCCTTATGGGATCCTCTTTCTCTTTGACATCCGGTTCCGCATCCATTACCTCCATGAGTCTCTGCATTGCGTTGGAGGAGTTTGATGCCATATTCACCATGTTTACAAAAGATGTCAGAGGGCTGTACAGCATTGAAGCATAAGCTGTGAAGGTGATGAGAGTACCGTATGTCATGCCGCCGCCGATAACGGTCCATCCGCCTACAGCCATTACGGCAGATGAGCATATGGTGAAAAGGAATCCTACAAGAGTGAAAAGTGATGAGCTGTGAATACCGACTCTTTTGTCGGAATCAGCAACTCTGCGATTTCGTGAATCAAAACGGCGTCTCTCCTCACCTTCTCTTGCAAATGCCTTAACCACTCTCACTCCGCCGAGCGCATCGGTAAGCATTCCGTTCATACTTCTGTGAGCAGAGTAATTTTTTGAGTGGAGCTTGTTCATGTGGCTGAAAAGGAGCTTCATGAGAAGCACTACCATAGGTGCCACTGCAACTGAGATAAGCGTGAGTCTCCAGTCTACGGTGAACATTATTACCACTATCGCTACAGTCTGCACCACGTTTATTATTATGTACGGCAGCCCTTCAACGAAGAACCAGTATATACTGTTTGCATCTCCGTTGACCTGATTCATCAGAGCACCTGTCTGCCTGTTGGTGAAAAATCCGATAGAAAGCCTCTCGATGGAGGTGAAGAGTACCTTTTTCAGATCGTATATTATTTTCGGCACTACCTTTGCGGTGATGACCTCATTCACCATATTTATAAGAAGCGACAGAAATCTCGTCGCAACAAGTATTCCTATAACGAGGAGCACCTCGCCGTAGAATTTACCGCCAACGGTAAGAACACTGTCGTAGAAAAATCCCGAGCTGACGTAAGGTGCAAGAATTGTCAGCGCACTTGCCAGCACCATTGCGGCAAAGATCGTAAGTACCTGGAATTTGTACTTTTTCGTAAAATACCAGTATCTCTTTATAACGCCTGCACGGTCGATGCATTTCGGGCAGACCTTGCGGTTTTTGTCAGGGTAAGGCTTTCCGCATTTGGGACAGCATTCGGGCTCCTCTCTGTGACGCCTTTTACTCTCATCCATGCATCCGAGAGCGATATTTACCTCATCGCAGAAATCTCTCGCATCGTCGGCAGTTGTGTTTGAGAGCATTGTGACAACAGTACCGCCGAACTCATTTACTGCGGTGATGATGCACCCTGATATTTGCTGCTCGACCTCGAAATCACGCCATCCTTCGATGTTCAGCCTGTCAATGTCAAGGCTCTTATACTTTGCTTCAAGAGGAACGTTTTTGCCGAAGAATCTTCGACGATCCTCTTTCTTTGTGAGGATATTTATACCCGACAGGAACAAAAGCTCACGTCCGTCGAAGAGTATGTAGCAGTCAAGAGGGGTGTTATCCCTGCCTCGGTCAAGCTTCACCTTCGCCTTGACGGAATCCTTTTCTATTCCGTTTTCGGCGGCAAGTTTCCACACCGCCTCGGGAATCTTTTTTCTGTTTATTTTACTTTGAGTTTTCTTTTTCTTCTTCATCTGCGTATCACCGCCTTTCTGCAATACGATAAATAAACACTAATATCATATTATATCATAAATTTGTGCTTCTTTCAATATACTTTTGCATACTATACGGGGCATTTTTATAAAAAATGCTCTACTTTTGGTGGAAAAACATATCATCCCCGATCACGTTTTTACAAAAATACTATTGACAGAGACTCCTCTTATAAAGTATACTCATTATAGAATAAAACACAGGAGAAAATATATGATATACAATAATTTTTGCGGCAATATGATCTCATCCCTTGGCATGGGATGCATGAGATTCCCCGTAAAGGACAATGTAATTGACGAAGAACTGACTGCTGAAATGTTTGACTATGCCATAAAAAACGGCGTTAATTATTTTGATACCGCGTGGGGTTACCACGGCGGTGAATCCGAAGTAGTTACGGGAAAGATGCTCTCAAAATATCCCCGTGACAGCTACTATATCGCAACAAAATTCCCCGGATATGACCTTCGCAACATGGACAAGGTAGAGGAGACCTTCAACCGTCAGCTTGAAAAGACGGGAATGGAGTATTTCGACTACTACCTCATCCACAATGTCTGCGAGAACAATATTGAGGAATATCTTGATCCCAAATTCGGTATCATGGACTACATATTGAAGAAAAAGGATGAGGGACTTATCCGTCATCTTGGTTTTTCTGTTCACGGAAACTCCGAGACCTTCAACAGATTCATGGATGCGTACGGTGAGCACATGGAGTTCTGTCAGATCCAGCTCAACTGGATCGACTGGGATTTTCAGGCGGCAAAGTACAAGGTGGAGTATCTGAACGAGAGAAACATCCCCATAATCGTAATGGAGCCTCTCCGCGGTGGTAAGCTTGCCACTCTCGGTGATGAAGATGAAACGGTACTTCGCAATATCCATCCCGGGATGAGTATACCCGAGTGGTCATTCAGATACATTCAGTCCGTGCCCGGCGTTGCGGTTACTCTTTCGGGAATGTCCGATATGGCACAGCTCAGCGAGAACATCGGCATCTTCAGCGAGTCGAAGCCTCTCTCAGGTGAAAGTATCGCTGCTCTTAAGGATATCGGCCGTAAGATGGTGGGATGTGTACCTTGTACCGCTTGCCGTTATTGTGTGGATCACTGTCCTGTGGAGCTTGATATTCCCACTCTTATGAATCTGTATAATGAGCAGGTATTCACCGGTGGCGGATTTATCGTTCCTATGACACTTAAAAAGCTTCCCGAGGACAAACAGCCTTCTGCGTGCGTAGGATGCAGAAGCTGTGAGGCGGTATGTCCTCAGAATATAAAAATCTCTGAGATCCTTGCGGATTTCACCGAGAGACGCAAATGATTTCCGACAAGTTAAAAGGGGCTGTTTTCACAGCCCCTTTATATTTTACTTTCTTACCCATGCGCCTGCGTACCAGCCGTTTTCCTCAAGGAAGGAATCTTCCTTAAAGCCTGCCTTTTCCATGGCATCGCGGACCTCGGCACATCTCTCAAGGATTATTCCCGAGACGAGCACCACGCCGCCGTCTGCTACGAACTTGTCCACGTCGCCTGACATACGGATGATGATATCCGCAACGATGTTGGCACATACTACGTTGTAGGTAGAGCCTTCCGGTACATCCGCAAGAAGATCGGACATAGCGGAGGTTACTGTTGACTCCACGCCGTTGAGCACCGCATTCTCACCTGCGATGCGTACCGCCGCAGGATCAATGTCACAGGCGAAGCATTTTTCAGCCCCCAGCTTTGCTGCGCAGATGGCAAGGATTCCGCTTCCGCATCCTACGTCAAGCATTCTGTCACCCGCTTTTACGTACTGCTCAAGGAGAGCCGCACAAAGTCTTGTGGTCTCGTGAGTTCCGGTACCGAATGCCATTCCGGGATCCATGAGAACTACAGTCTCGCCTTCGGCAGGGGTGTATTCTTCCCATACGGGCACGATGACGATACGCTTACCTGTCTTTATGGGGTGATAATATTTCTTCCAGCAATCCGCCCAGTCATCCTCGTTCACGACATATGTACAGATCTCTGCAGGGATTCCTGCGGCGGTGAGCATGCGTTTGATTTCCGCTTCCTCTTCCTCGGCGTTTCTGTCTGCGGAGAGGTACACGGATACGGAAACAACAGTCTTGTCGGCTTTAAGAAGGCTCTCGTCGATGAGGTCACCGTATACTCCGTCAAGCTCCTGTTCAACATCGGAGTAATCCTCGACCTGGAGGGAATTCTCCGACATACTCATGACAGCGCAAAGCTCATCAAGGTATTCTCTCGGGGATGTTGCTTTTATACAGGTCCATTCCTTTGTGTTCATGGGATACTCCTTTTAATTCTTTTTCAGATATTTTTTAAGACTTTCGAAAAAGCCGGATTTTTTCTGATGATTCTTTTCACCGCAGCTTTCGGCAAATTTTATGAGAAGCTCCTTCTGTTCGTCGGACAGGTTCTTCGGCACCTCAACGGAAACGGTGACGAAAAGATCACCCTTGCGGCTTGTATTTACATCCTTTATACCTCTGCCCTTGAGAGTGAATGTGGTATCTGACTGAGTACCCTCATTTATATGGAACGTCTCCTCGCCCTCAAGTGTGGGGATTACTATATCCGCACCGAGAACAGCCTCGGAGAATGTGATGGGCACCTCGCAGTAGATGTTTCTGCCGTCTCTCTCGAAGATCTTGTGAGGCTTTACGGATACAACGATGATAAGGTCACCTGCAGGGCCACCGTTTCTTCCGTCACTTCCCTGACCGCGGAGAGCAATGCGGCTGCCTTCGTCAACTCCTGCGGGAATAGAGACCTCAAGTGTTTTTGTGACTTTGGTATATCCTGTACCACGGCAGGATTTACAAGGAGTTTCGATGATCTTACCCGAACCACCGCACTCGTCACAAGCCTTCGAGGTCTGTATCATACCGAGAGGAGTACGCTGAGTTACACGCATCTGACCGGAGCCACCGCACTTTGAACAGGTCTTTATGCCCTTACCCTCATGTGCACCCGTACCATTGCAGCTTGCGCATTTCTGTATCTTCTGGTAAGATACTTCCTTTTTTGTACCGAACACAGCTTCTTCAAATGTGAGGGTCACACGGACACCGATATCATCACCCTGTACGGGTGCATTTCTGCGGCTCGCACCGCCGCCGAATCCGCCTCCAAAGAAGCTTGAGAAGATATCACCGAAGTCGAAGCCGTCGAATCCGCCGAATCCACCGCCGAATCCACCTGATGCGGGATCGAATGCGGCGTGACCGTACT
>JAZUBE010000303.1:0-1758 GCA_045638325.1 Eubacteriales bacterium | reverse complement strand
TTTCTCGGAGACAGTATTACCGAGGGATATATTAGTGAAAAAGGTAAGGATGGAACCCCGGGATACAGGCTCATTCCCGGAAGTGCATGGGTGACGGCAGTTGCAAAGGAAAACAAATATAGTGTTACAAATTACGGTATCGGTGGAACAGGATATGTTTACGACGGAAATACCGAGGTAAGTGTTGATGCAAGAGGTGTTGCGGACAGAATTGATTTTTCCGGGTGTGATATTGTGACACTTGCATACGGAGTGAATGACTGGAAGTATTGTGCCGACATCGGAACCATGGAGGATGATATACAGAATTCAGATACAATGGTGGCGAATTTACGCTACGTTATAGAAAAGATAAAAGGCGATAACCCGAATTGTCGTATTATCGTAATAACTCCCATAAACTGCCGTTCGTTTGGAGATACGGGAACAAATTACGGACTGAATTATTCGGGAACTTCAACAAACGGGTATAGTCTTGAGGATATATATTCATTACAGTCAGAGGTTGCGAGTCTTTACGGAGTTGAGCTTATTGATATGACTCACAGCAATATTATAACAAATGATAATATCGAAGAATTGCTTATCGACCATATTCATCCCACAAAGGAACTTCACGCCATGATGGCAGGAGTTATTGCTGAAATAATGAGATAAAAAACATCATGCACGGAAAACCTCCGTGCATGATATTTTTGTGTTTCTCAAATTTTCTGCTTTCTGAATGATATCTCTTTGCAATAATTATTTCCAGCAGTCAACATCGTGAGGAAGTTCGATGTCTGCGGCACGGAATGTGGGCTCCTTTACTCCCGCGCGTCTCTGCTTTGTATAATTGTCAAGAGCGCGGAAGGCGTATTTGCCCAGTATCACTATGACGGGCAGGTTTATAAGTGTCATACCACCCATTGTGATGTCTGCAATATTCCAGAGAATATCTGCACTGAGACCTGCACCGAGAAGAATAAGCAGGGATGCTACTATATAGTAGACGGAATTGAACACTTTGCCCGGCTTTTTTCCTCCGAGATAGCAGAATGCCTTGTCAACGTAATAAAGATTTCCGAGGAGCGTTGTAAATGCGAAGAGTATCATTGCAACGGTGATGAATATGGGGCCGAATTTGCCGAGGGTGGCTGTCACTGATGCCTGTACATAAGCGGCTCCGCTGATCTTTGCAGTAGGCTCGACGCCCGATGTCATACACATGAATGCGGTTGCAGAGCATACCAGAATGGTGTCGATGAATACGGAGAGCACCTGAACAAGTCCCTGCTTTGCGGGGTGGGATACATCTGCGGATGCAGATGCGTTGGGGGCTGAGCCCACACCTGCTTCATTGCTGAAAAGACCTCTCTTGATTCCGTACATTACACATGATCCCGCAAATCCGCCGAAGATGGCTTCGAAATCAAATGCGCCCACAAAGATCTCCTTCATAACAGAGGGGAGAGTGGATATGTTCATTGCGGTTACGATGATGGCAACTACGATATACGCAAGGCCCATTATTGGTACGAGGAGGGTGGTTGCAGAGATGATTCTCTTGCCGCCGCCGAAAAGACAGAAGCATACCAGAGCTGCAACTGCTCCGCCGATTATCCAGGGAGTATAGCTTGCGTTGTAGAAGCTGTATGAGGAGAAGGTGTCCTGCAGATTGTAGGATGCAAGCATATTGAATCCCACACCGTAGGTGAGGATGAGGAATATAGAGAAAACGATTGCGAGGGGACGGCTTTTCAGTGCTGCTTCTATGTA
>JAZUBE010000302.1:0-6772 GCA_045638325.1 Eubacteriales bacterium | reverse complement strand
AATTTTTGCGAAAAACCCTTTTTCCGGAAAAAAGGTTTCCGCCCGCTCTTCCCAAAAAGCTTTAAACTAATTGGCAAAACAAAATTTCAATTCAAATCCTTTGGATATGGAGCATCGCGACATATCCTACCGTAACATTTGGCAAAGCCAAATATTTCACATTCGCTAAGCGAATATTTCACCGCGCCGCAGCGCGATTTCACCCACGCATCGCGTGGATTTCACTGAACAACAATTACTTGTTGTTCTTAGCGTCGGTCTGAGCCTTGATCTTGATGGGGAGACCGAAGAGGTTGATGAATCCCTCAGCATCGAACTGATCGTAAACCTCATCCTCGTCGAAGGTAGCAACCTCGGGATCGTAGAGGCTGTAGGGAGAGGTTACGCCTGCGTTGATCATATTACCCTTGTAAAGCTTGAGGGTAACGGAACCGGTAACATTCTCCTGAGTCTTGTCAACGAATGCAGAGAGAGCCTCACGGAGAGGAGTGAACCACTGTCCGTAGTAAACGAGCTCTGCAAACTTAGCTGCAACAAGCTCCTTGTAGTGCTGGGTGTCACGGTCGAGACAGAGAGTCTCAAGAACCTGATGTGCTCTGTAGAGGATGGTTCCGCCGGGACTCTCGTAAACGCCACGGGACTTCATACCAACGAGGCGGTTCTCAACCAGATCAGCAAGACCGATACCGTTCTCGCCGGCGAGCTTGTTAAGAGTTGCAACGATCTCAACAGGGCCCATCTTCTTACCGTCGATAGCTACGGGAATACCCTTCTCAAAATCGATCTTTACGTATGTAGGAGTGTCGGGAGCCATCTCGGGAGAAATGCCGAGCTCAAGGAAGCCGGGCTTGTTGTACTGAGGCTCGTTTGCGGGATCCTCAAGATCAAGACCCTCGTGGGAAAGGTGCCACAGGTTCTTATCCTTGGAGTAGTTGGTCTCACGGTTTATCTTCAGAGGAATGTTGTGCGCCTCTGCGTACTGGATCTCCTCCTCACGGGACTTGATATCCCATTCACGCCACGGAGCGATGATTGCCATATCGGGTGCAAATGCCTTGATGGTCAGCTCGAAACGAACCTGGTCGTTACCCTTACCGGTACAACCGTGGCAGATAGCGTCAGCGCCCTCAGCCTTTGCGATCTCAACGATTCTCTTTGCGATAGCGGGACGTGCAAAGGATGTACCGAGGAGGTAGTCTCCCTCGTAAACCGCACCTGCTTTAAGGGTGGGGTAGATATAATCGGTGATGAACTCCTCGCGGAGGTCCTCGATGTAGAGCTTGGATGCGCCTGTTGCCAGTGCCTTCTCCTCAAGTCCCTCAAGCTCGCTCTCCTGTCCAACGTCACCGGAAACAGCCACAACCTCACAGTTGTTGTAGTTTTCCTTCAGCCACGGAATGATGATGGAAGTGTCAAGTCCGCCGGAGTACGCCAGAACTACTTTTTTGATATCAGCTTTATTCTTTTTCATGATAGCCTCCTGAATTGCATAAATGATGCATATTTATGCAAGTGATTTTATTGTACCCGTTTATTATACCTCACATATAGTAGGATTTCAAGAGGTTTTTGTAAAATTCACAGCATAATCATGCACAAACATTATCACACATATAGGTATTTTAGTGGAGATTGTGACAAATATGACACAAAAACGCCTTGCAAAAGATGCATTCGCGCATATTTATGCATATGGTATTGTATATTTATTCGCCACATAAAAACTGTTGTCTGCGGTGCCGGTATTTTGTGATCATTTACAATATTATTTATTAAATTCTTGAAAAACACATCATGATATGATATAATGAAATAAAATCATGTATCATTCGAAAAGGAAATGTGTATGAAAAAACTATTATCCGCAGTTCTGGCAGGACTCATGCTTACCGGAAATGCCGTATCCGTTTCCGCCGACACTACGGCAGGTCTTACTCTTACCGAGAAATCTCATCTCAAGGTTGAAAACGGAATCGTCGACATGATAGACGGAACACTTACCGTAGGCGAGTTGAAATCAAATTTCGCAGGATCAGTCGATGTTGCAGGCAAGTCCGATGATGCTCTCGTATTTGCCGATGACGTTGTTACCGCCGGTAGCGAGACCGCAAAGGCGATCATCTGGGGTGACGCATCCAAAGACGGCAAGATCACTCTTACAGATGCTACGAGAATGCTTCAGTCTATTGCAAAGTGGACTGTTGACATATCCTCCACTGCGGCAGACGTTGACCGAAACGGCAAAGTAAATCTCTCCGACGTTGCAAAGCTTCTGCAGAAGCTTGCGAAGTGGTCAGATATCTCCCTCGGCAACGTAAGATGGGTATTTGACAACACAAAAATCAAGGCGGAGAATGAATCGTCAGACCTTGATCTGTACTTTGAATCCCCTCTTGTGAAGATCGCACAGTCAAACACAAAAAACACAGGCAGGAACGCCTACAAAATAAAGAGTTCCCGCAACGAGACGGAATCATGCCAGTTCTACGTGTCATCCTCAAAGGACATGGAAGGGCTCACCGTTGAGCTTTCCGATTTTGAGCATGAGTACGGTGAGGGCACTCTCACGGGCGAGATGTTCATTCACTATTATTACAAGATGGAGGTCGTTACCAACTGCCTCATCGAAAACTATCCCTCCATTGAGGAGAACGACTATTTCCCCGAGGCACTCCTTCCCCTTGCGGATTCATTTGAGGTAAAAGAAGGAAAGAGCCAGGGCTTTACGGTAAATGTAACCGTACCCGAAGATGCTCCCGCAGGAATGTACAAGGCGACACTTACTATCAAGGACGCCGACGGAAACAAAATAAAGCAGGCGAATCTTTATACAAATGTATGGGATATCACTCTTCCAGATGCTCCCTACAGTAAATCCTCCTTCGGTATGAGCGGATTCACCATTTACAGCTCCCTCGGATGGTTTGATAAGAAGTGGTACGGCGGAGACGACAACGCGACCGTTGCCGCGCACTACGATTTCCTTCTCGACCACAACATTTCCGCATATCAGCTTCCTTACTCCATCACCGATATACGTGCCGATAAGTATATGAGCGATCCCAAAGTTACCTCCTTTGAGGTATGCGGTGAGAACCTCCGCTTCCCCGACGAGGATAACTGGACTCAGACCATGGCAAACTGGAAAAAGGTCCAGTCAGATCCCGTATGGGCAGAAAAGGCACACTTCTACTACGTTGACGAGCCTCAAGGTGAATCCGGTGCCGAAAGAGTAAAGGCTCAGTATGAGTACATAAGAGAAAAACTCGGCACAGATGATTTTGACGTTATCATCCCCTTCGGAAACTCAATGGCAGATCTTAACAACAATATAGATATGCTTGAGTTCATGAAGTCTTATGTTGATATTTATGTTCCTTCAAGCGGCGGATTCATGCCGAATATTGACGGAAATCACTATGTGGAGGGTCTGTGGACTCCCCGACAGGCATTCAATAAGTTCGGTGAGAGCCTGCCGAGACTTCAGGCGATCAAAGAAGATCCCGACAAGGAGCTGTGGTGGTACGTATGCGTGGGACCTCAGTTCCCCTGGCCCAACCTCTTTACATCACATCAGGGAATTATGACAAGAGTCATATGGTGGCAGCAGTTTATGTACGGTCCCGAGGGATTCCTCTACTGGGCGACTCAGGCCGATTGGGACAAAGTGATAAAATGCGGCGGCGAATTCCCCACCAACGGTGACGGAATCCTTATGTATCTCGGTGCATTCTTCGGTTATGAGCAGAACATCCCCATAGCATCATGGAGACTTACTCAGGTCCGTGACGGATTTGACGATTTCGACTATCTGAAGATGGCTGAAGAGCTTGTGGGACGTGAAGAAGTTATGAAGGTGGTTACAAAGCTCACCACAAATGTCACCACAGTCAAAGAAGATCCCGCACTCATGGAGAATCTCAGAGACACCATTGCTGAGCTGATCATCGAAAACAGTAAATAATATCCGAAAAGGAGACAGTCATGAAAAAGCTTCTTACACTTGCGCTGACAGCGGCGATGCTTCTATCAGGCGCGGTATCCGTTTTTGCAGATGACAATACAGGGCTTACTCTCGCCGAAAACTCTCACCTGAAGATCGAAAACGGTATAGTCGACATGATCGACGGCACCATCACTGTAGGCGAACTGAAAGCAAATTTTGCAGGTGCAGTTGACGTAGCAGGCAAGTCCGACGATGCAGCTGTTTTTGCCGACGATGTAGTTACCGCCGGTGGTGAGTCTGCAAAGGCCATCATCTGGGGCGATGCATCAAAAGACGGTAAGGTGACTCTCACCGACGCCACAAGAATGCTTCAGTCCATCGCAAAGTGGACTGTTGACATTTCCGCTACCGCAGCAGACGTTGACCGTAATGACAAGGTGAATCTCTCCGACGTTGCAAAGCTTCTTCAGAAGCTTGCGAAGTGGTCTGACATTTCCCTCGGTAATGTAAGATGGGTATTCGAAAACACCAAACTCACAGCCGAGAAGGATTCCTCCGATCTTGAGATCTACTTTGAATCCCCCATGGTGAGACACGGCAGAAGCAACAACACAAACACAGGTGAGAATTCTTACAAGATCAGGCTTGCAAGAAACGAATCCGAGTCCTGCCAGTTCTTTATAGGCTCAAAGAAGGATATGGAAGGCCTCACAGTTGAGTTGTCCGATTTTACACACGAGTTCGGTGAGGGTACTGTCAAGAGCGAGATCCTTATCCACCATTATTACAAGTTTGAATCTCACTCCAATATATTGAGGGAGAGTTATCCTACGGTCGTTGAGATCGATGAGTTTGCAGAGCCGCTTCTTCCTCTTGCGGATTCCTTTGAAGTAAAAGAAAACAAAAATCAAGGCTTCCACATCAACGTAACTACCGACGAGAACACCCCGGCAGGAATGTATAAGGCTGTACTCACGGTAAAGGATGCCGAAGGAAATGAGATCAAGCAGGCAAATGTTTATACATACGTCTGGGACTTCACTCTCCCCGTAGCTCCCTACAGTGCATCCGCATTCAGTATCAACTGGTACAGCATTCATGCAATGATCCCCGGACTCACCGGCGGCGATGATGCTCAGACCTATGCAAAATACTACGACTTTCTTCTGGATAACAACGTCACCGCCTACACCATGCCCTATAAGGTGACCGATCCTCGCGCTGACGCTTATATGGACGATCCCAGAGTCACATATTTCACAATCATGGGCGGAGATAATTTCTATCCCACCGCACAGACCGATGAAGAGGCTGTGGCGTTCTACAACAAGATAAAGGACAACCCCCTTTGGTTTGACAAGGGTGCATTCTACCTTGTAGATGAGCCTTACGGTCCCGACGGGGCAAGGGTCATTAAGGAAAAATATACTCATCTCACCGATGTGCTGGGTACTGATAATTATCAGACCATCATGCCTCACGGCAACACTATGGTAGATCAGGTGGAGAATATCGATGTTACCGCATTCATCGGAGACTGGGTGGATATCCTCGTTCCCACCACTCCCGCTTTCCAACCCAATCTTTCTCACGTTTACGGAGAGCCCGGTCCCTGGACTCCCCGTCAGGCATTTAACAAGTACGGTGAATCTGCCGACAGATATCATGCGTACAAGGAATCCGGCAAGAAGCTGTGGTGGTACGTTTGCTGTTCACCTCAGTACCCTTACCCGAATCTGTTCGTGTGTTATCAGGGTGTGATGAGCCGTGTGCTCTGGTGGCAGCAGTTCATGTTTGACATCGACGGATTCCTGTACTGGTCGGTAAATGCGGATTGGGGTACACTCCCCGGCAAATTCCAGAAGGATTACCCCTCATCCGGTGACGGAAACCTTATCTATTACGGTGAGAGATACGGACGCACAGGCCCTGTTCTCGGCTGGAGATTCATCCATGTGCGTGATGGTTTTGACGATTTCGATTACCTCAGAATGGCTGAGGAGCTTATCGGTACCGAAGCTGTAGTCAAGATCGTAAACAAGCTGACAACAGGCGTTATCGAAGTAAACGAGGATTCAGGAATCCTTGAGGCTTGCCGTGACGAGATCGCAAAGATCATCGAGGAGAAGATGGCAAAATAAAATCATAAAAGCACGGTCTTCGGATCGTGCTTTTTTATCCGGAAATTAGTCAAATCAACCACTTTATCCGTTTTTTGACGCCCATTTCGTAAACATTCTTGAAATTTTCAAAAAAATCCCTTTTACCTATGGAAATTTATATTTATATATGGTATAATACAGGTTGCGATGTGCAATGCGCCCACGACGTATTCCACTGAGTAATTCGCTGTGCGGCTCCGGACTCCGGTTCGGGTAAGCCCTCCGGTGAGTGTTTCCGGTCAGGCGTGCCGGGAATTATTCAGTGGACTATCGGTTCCGATGAGCCGGTACGGGTGCTTTGTACCTTGCCAATCTTTGTTAAAAATTCTATATTGGAGGAAACTGCAATGGCAAAGAAGTTTGTATATCTCTTCAAAGAAGGCGACGCTTCCATGCGTGAGCTTCTTGGCGGTAAGGGTGCTAACCTTGCTGAGATGACCAAGATCGGTCTTCCCGTTCCCCAGGGCTTCACCGTAACTACCGAGGCTTGTACTCAGTATTACGAGCACGGCCGCAAGATCAATGATGACATCCAGGCTGAGATCATGGAGTACATCGACAAAATGGAGGAGATCACCGGTAAGAAGTTCGGCGATAAGGAGAACCCCCTTCTCGTATCCGTTCGTTCCGGTGCTCGTGCATCCATGCCCGGTATGATGGACAC
>JAZUBE010000301.1:0-5605 GCA_045638325.1 Eubacteriales bacterium | reverse complement strand
CTTATCGTCATTCCTGCGGACTGCTCAATAAGCATGGCAAGCTCTGAGAATGAGTCTTTGTCCCGACATACGGGAGCGGTGAAGAAACGGATCAGCGAAGGATCCTCGGGAATGTCATTTGCGCTTGAGAGCATACCCAGTCCGTTATCGTTTCTTGGATCTGAATAAAGGATAGTACACTCAGCACCCCTTGATACCTCATATCTCATAACGGAGAGTGCAAGTTCAATGGTGCTGTCCGCACAAAGCTCTCCTGCGAAGGGAATAATTTCTTCATTGAAGGGGGAAATGGATTCACCCTTTCCGCCGTCATTTTCGCTTTCTCCGATAATCATGGCAAGCTTTGCAATACGTCTTGAAGCAGCCTTTTCACGAAGTTTTGCGCCTTTGCGTGTGGCAAGAAGTTCCACGGGCATTTCCTTTTCGGTATCGATGGTGTCAAGAGTTGCAATATGCTCGGGGGTTACACCGAGAGCCGCAAGACGTTCCTCGGTGCTTCTTGAATTTTTATTAGGGACTGATTTACCTCCGGCATCACCCACAGATTTTGCAGATGTAACGCCTGCACTCTGAGAAGCTTTTCCGCGACGTCCGGTTTTTGTTTTTTTCTTGCTTTTTGACGCTTTCTTTGTATCTTCCGTTTTTACACCATCATCTGTACCTGCAAATGAAAGATCGCACAGTATGTAGGTATGTTTGTCTGTATTGGATGAAAAATTCTTAACCTGAAGTTCTTCTGATTTTGAAGAGAGCTTCCAGTGGATATTTTTCATGGAATCTCCGGGGATATAGTTTCTGATATCAGAAGGCTCTGCCTGCTCAGGAGAGACAGCTCGCTTTGTAACAGAGGTGGGGAGATCGGTTTCAGAACGGGAAGAGTCCGCAGACATTATGATATTTCTCGGATAGACGATGACTGTACGATGAAGCTCAAGCTTCAGCTCAGTTCTGAACAGTCCGAAAAGATCATTTATATGCATGTACTTTACGCCGATGTCGTATGATCCTCTGAGAGGGAAGCTGACCTTGTTCTCAATGATGTGGCATCCCATGGGAAGAAGAGTGATACGCATAAGCTCATCACGGCAGATAACGGCGTTCTCAGAAGGGAGACTTACGATAGTCTCTACAAAGGGGAACGGGAGAGGAGTCTCGTTGATTATCTTGATCTCATAGGCAACAGTCTGGCCCTTTTCCGCACGGGTGTTGTCGCATTCCGTATAGACCTTGATACCTGCTCTCGCTACAGCGATATAAATAACGGAGAGTACGGGTATGAAAAGCAGAAATACGAAAAGTATGGCAGAAGCGGGAGAACGGAGTGCCTGAGTGAAAACAAGGCTTACGAGAAGAAGAATCCCGTAGATTATCGACCCCGGGCGAAAAGATATAAAACGGGGTTTTCTGTTCCTTTTTTTCATGTGAGGATCTCCGTCAGCGTCCTGTTACGAAAGGAACCTCAACAGAGGCAAGGATATCACGGAGGATATCTGTCTTTGATTCACGGTTGATACGTGCTTCCTGACTCAGAATGATCCTGTGAGAGATTGCGGGAAGGAACAGCGCAGATACATCCTCGGGGAGAACGTAGTCACGACCGTTTACGAATGCATATGCTCTTGCAAGGCGCATGAGTGCAACGGAAGCACGGGGGGATGCACCGAGAGAGATAGAGGGATTCTTACGGGTTGCATGGATAAGTGAAACTATGTATTTGCATACAGCAACATCCATACGGATACCTGCAGCGGCATCAATGATCTCTTTCATTACAGCAGCATTGGCAACTGCGGATACAGAAGACAGGGGGTTACCCTCGCGTCTGCCGGTTACAATGGAAAGCTCCTCAGCCTCAGTGGGATATCCCATGGAGAGACGAAGAGAGAATCGGTCAAGCTGTGCCTCGGGAAGAGGATAAGTTCCCACATATCCGGAGGGGTTCTGCGTTGCGATAACAACGAAAGGAGAGGGAAGAGTATATGTCTTTCCGTCAACGGTAACACTGCCTTCCTCCATTGCCTCAAGAAGAGCGGACTGAGTCTTAGGTGACGCACGGTTGATCTCATCCGCAAGGAGAAGATTACACATAGCAAGTCCCTCACGGAACTCGAATTTGTCAGTAGCTCTGTTATACATATTAAAACCGGTGATGTCCGATGCCATTACGTCGGGGGTGAACTGCGCACGGTGAAAATCAAGACCTGCCGCACGGGAGATTGCAGATACCATTGTGGTTTTACCGACGCCGGGAACGTCCTCAATGAGAACATGACCACCTGCGATCATTGCGGAGAGGAGAAGAACAAGCTCGGCTCTCTTTCCGACAACGACCTTTTCGGTCTGCTCAATAATGGAGTTTACTCTGCTCTGGAGTTCACGAATGTCACTCATGGGTATAATCCTTTCGAATTCTGTATAAAATAAATACGTGATATGGTTTGTGATAATTGACCATAACAAGAATATTTTATCACGAAATCTGTAAAAACGCAACATATATTCCTGATATTACAGGTAATATCATATGTTTTGAAAAAAGTTTACATTATTTTTGATAATGGTATTGACAAATGAGTAAAATAGTAGTAAAATAAATTTAAGAATAATTCCTAAAAATTATTTTTACTAAGAAAGGGTAATCATATGAAAGAACTTAAAGGATCAAAGACCGAGCAGAATCTGTGGGCGGCATTTGCCGGAGAGTCACAGGCTCGTAACAAGTATACCTATTATGCATCAAAGGCAAAGAAGGACGGTTATCAGCAGATTGCCGCACTTTTTGAGGAGACTGCAAATAACGAAAAAGAGCACGCAAAGATGTGGTTCAAGCTCGTCCACGGAATAGGTTCTACCATGGATAACCTTGCGGATGCTGCAAAGGGTGAGAACGACGAGTGGACTGATATGTACCCTGGATTTGCAAAAGAGGCACGTGAGGAAGGCTTTGAGGAGATTGCTGTAATGTTTGAGGCTGTAGCAGCTATCGAGAAGACTCACGAGGAGCGTTACAAAGCACTTCTTGCAAATGTTGAGGGCGGACTTGTGTTCTCCCGTGACGGAGATATGATCTGGGAGTGCCGTAACTGCGGACACATCCACGTAGGAAAGGCATCCCCCGAGGTTTGTCCCGTGTGCGCTCATCCTCAGGCATACTTCCAGATTAAGGCAGAGAATTATTGAGTGGTATAAAGAAAAGGCTACCGTATGAAGCGGTAGCCTTTTTTGTGTAATTATTTGAGGATTATATCCCACTTTGCGATGAATTTGAGTATGAGAGATGCATCGGTAAGATTGACTTTGCCGTCATCGTTTACATCGGCTACGTCAAGATCAAGGGTAACACTCCATTTTGCAATGTGCTTGAGTATCATTGATACATCGGTCAGGTTGATCTTTCCGTCACCGTTTGCATCACCGGGGAATGCGAGAGGCTTCAGTTGAGGAATAACAGAGCCTGTGGTAACTGTTGTACTACAATCGGTACATACCACATCGCCGGTGTAACCGTTTGCGGTTTCGGTAGCTTCCATAGCTCCGCGAATCTCGACGTTCACATGATTTGAGCTGTCAAGCTCACCGTATTCGTTTCCGCATGTGTCACATACAGCCTTACTTACACAGGTGGCAACACCGCCGGTGTGAACTCCCGTTGCGGGAATAGGAGAAACAGTTGTATAGTTGCAGTAAACGCATATCAGATATGTATCCCAGCCATTTTCTGTGCAGGTGGGGATTTTTGCATCCACCTCAACAAAGCCGTGCTTGTCGGGGTTGATCTCACCGTACTCATTTCCGCAGGTGTCACATACAGCACGCTCGGTACATGTGGCAATACCGCCGGTATGAATGCCTGTTGAGGGGAGGGCTACATAGTTGTTGTACTCACACTCAACACAGTAAATGTAAGCTTCCCATCCATCCTCGGTACAAGTGGGTTCTTTGCCCTCAAACTGAATAAAGCTGTGCTTGTCGGGGTTGATCTCACCGTACTCATTTCCGCAGGTGTCACATACAGCACGCTCGGTACATGTGGCAATACCGCCGGTATGGATGCCTGTTGCGGGAATCATTTCAAAAGTGCTGTATTCGCAGTGGAGACACTCAGTGTAGCTGTTCCAGCCGTAATCAGTACATGTGGGTTCACAACCGTCAAAGCTTATCAGATAGTGTGTTGCGGGGATAACATTACCGCGCTCAATAACGGTATCGCAATCGGGGCAGTATATATCACCCGTGTATCCGTTGGTATAACAGTTCATGTCCCCCTGATTTATAACGACTGTGTTCTGATGCCCCGTTGCGGGAACGATCATTTCAAATTCAAATCCGCAGCTGCATGAAGCGGCAATTATTCCGTCAGTTGTACATCCGGGGAGGAGAACTGCGATAAACAGGTAATGGGTATAGGGATCAAGAACACCGTAGTGGATATTTTCTACATAAGTATTCTCATCGATCTTTATATTTTTCCATAATTCCCATCTCATTTCATCTTCGGTTGCTTCGTAATACACATCGGTAAGATTTTCACAACCGTAAAATGCATCGAAATTTATATATGTCACAGATTTTGGGATAAATACACTTTTGATACTGGTACAACCGCCGAAAGCATAGCTGCCAATGGCTGTAACATCATCGGGGATAATCAGATCGGTAACAAGCTCTCCGTCAAGATAGAGCTCGGCACCGTACTGGAGAGGACTGTTATCAGCACCTATTCCCCCAAACCCGTTACACCAACCGGAAAGATCGCTTATGTATACTTTTTCTATACCGGTACATCCCTTGAACGCACCCGTACCTATTGAAGTTACGCTTTCGGGGATAGTAATGCTTTTAAGGCTTGTACAGTTCGAGAAGGTATAGCTTCCGATGTATTCCAGACCGTCTCCGAGATATACCTCACTGAGATTTGTACAATCGGAAAAACAACCGTAAAAGTAGTTTGAACCGAGGGTTTTAACACTGTCGGGAATAGTGATGCTCGTGAGGCTTGTACAGCCCGAGAATGCACCGCTATCGATAAATGTGACGCTGTCCGGAATTGTGATATTTGTGAGGCTTGTGCAACCACTGAAAGTGTCCTTCCCAATAGTAGTGAGATTGTCAGACAGCACTGCACTTTCGAGACTTGTACATGATTTAAATGCATAATCGCCAATAAATGTAACACTGTCAGGTATTACTATGCTTTCGAGACTTGTACAGCCTGAAAAAGCACTGTTGCCAATGGTTCTGACACTGCTCGGAATAGAGAAACCGGTAATTTTTGAAGCATTGAAAGAACTAAACGCATATGAATCAATAGCAGTTACGGGATATCCACCAAGTGTAGATGGTATTACGATATAACCTTCTACAGAAGGATAGCTTTGTATGCTTGTTATTTTCGCCTCACCGTCCGATACGGAGTAGTAAAAGATTCCTTCTTTTTCATCCGCACTTACGGTAAATGGCAGCATTGCGGCAATCATCACCATCGCCAGAAATGCAGAGAGAATTTTCTTCAGTTTCATTTTTTTCTGTCCTCCTGAAATAAAATTAGTAGAATCAAGTGGTATACCTAAAACACATGGTGCAATATATATTATAACATATTTTT
>JAZUBE010000300.1:0-4695 GCA_045638325.1 Eubacteriales bacterium | reverse complement strand
CGATACGTTTATCCTCGTTATCACGAACAGCATCCCAGAGTCTGAGAGTAAATTCGGGTGTTGAAGCTCTGTTTTTATAGTCTCTGAGAATACGTCTGAGAAGTCTGATCTCATCAGCTTCAAAGCGCATACCGTTAGCTGTTACAGATGATGCCACAGTGATGTAGACACGCTTGGTATTATTGGCATCAAGACTTCTGTAGATCTCGGGATAAAGTGCCTGAATTCCCTCAAAGATGTAAATATCATTTTCCTGAGGGGTGTATTTACGCATACCTACCCTTTTTCTCTCTTTAAAGTCGTAGATGGGAGAGATAGCCTCATTACCGCTGTAGATGTCGCGGATAAAATGACTGAACATTCCCAGATCAAGAGCATCGGGAGATTCGTAATCCGGAATGTGGATCTTTTCGGAAGAATGATTTTCTTCAAGGTAGAAATCATCAATTGAAATTGAGACAACTCTCTTTCCGGCAGCTTCAAGAAGTGTACCGAGTTTTCCTGCAGTGGTGGTTTTTCCGGAACAGGAAGGACCGGCAAGAGCTACAGTGTTAATGTTGTGATCAGAAAGTATACTTTCTGCAGCCATTCTGACTTCATTTTCAAAACGGCTCTCCCACTTTGTTATTTCTTCTTTGATGTCTGTGTCCTGTCTGAAATCCAGGATAATGTTGTCGTAGTTTTCCATTATTTTACGTTCCTTTCCGACGGCATCAGCTATGCTCTTCATAGAACTTTTTTGAATTTGAACGAAGGATCATTCGTCTGTTTTCTCCTGTTTCGCCATCATGATCCTTTAGGTATTCATAGGGATATTTGGGCTCGAAAATACGCTCGATTATCTGCTCGCCCGAGCTTTTGTCATGAAGTGTGAGCCTTGTAACAGCGGAGGCACCTATACCGAACACGGTATGTATCTCCTCCATCATGTATATGTTGTACATACTCTCGTATCCCGGGAGAGAAAAACCGACGTTTTCAAGATTCCCGACGGTGTTTTTCTGTCTGTACATATAATACGGGATATATCCACAGTCTGTTATGATCTGTGATGATTCGCTTACCGCACGCTGTGCATCGAGACTTTCTCTTGAGTAAAGATCGCTCATGCCATAATCTGACGAGCGCTTTACTGTAAAAGTATGCACTGTAACAGCATCCGGTTTAAGTTCTGCGATACGTCTTGCGGATGATATAAAGCTGTCGGCACTTTCTCCGGGAAGACCTGCAATAAGATCTACGTTTATACATTCGATCCCTGCTTCACGTGCCATATGATACGCATTCATAAAATCTTCAGCGGTGTGATTGCGTCCGACACCACGGAGAACTTCATCGTTAAGTGTCTGGGTGTTTACGCTGATCCTTGTGACTTTATTTTTCTTTATTGCTTCAAGTTTTTCTTTAGTGATCGTATCCGGACGTCCTGCCTCAAATGTAAATTCCTCTATTTCATATCCGATGGATTCACGTACATATGACAGAAGATCGTCGATCTGAGCTGCATCAAGAATTGTAGGAGTACCACCTCCGACATATATCGAGGCAACATGGAGCCCGAGAGATTTTATAGTTTCTACGGTATTGGTAATATCCCGTTTCAGCGCGATAAGATATTCGGGAATGAGCTTTAAAAGACCGGGCGATGAGACAGAAACAAAAGAGCAATACCTGCACCTTGACGGGCAGAAAGGAATTGCAATATAAATGCTGCATTCGTATCTCTGATCTTTTTTTATAACTTCAGATTCCGTAACCGAAACGGAGGTAGCAAGTTTTGCCTTATCCTCGCTCACATGGTAAGTGTCTATAAGGTATCTTACGGCATTATCCGATGACATTCCTTCATTGATGAGAGCAGAAACAACTCTTGCCGGACGGACGCCTGTAAGTATTCCCCAGGGGGGAGTATATCCTGTTAGTTTTCCGGCGGCTTCCATGAAAGCAAGACCTACAGCTATCTTATCGGATTTTTCGGCGTCAGTAGGGGTTAGGTCTGAGAAATAAGCCCTTCCCTTACCTACATATGCGCATCCGATATCCGAATCTCCCAGATGAACTGTGGCAAAGCTTGCGGTATCGCGTCTTTCCGAATGTACTCTGCACCATCGAGCATTCTCATTCTCCTTAAATCCTTCACCCGGGAAATATAGGAGGCACAGAGTCTGAACATAGTAAGCGTTGAGCTTACCGTTTCCTGTGATGTAAATATTCATTATACGTTCCTCGGGGCTTTAAGTGCATCGGAATCAAGAACGATGGTAACGGGGCCGTCACAGCACATATCTATCTTCATATCGGCGCCGAAAACTCCTGTTTCCACTTTAAGGCCAAGAGAAATAAGCTTGTCACGGAAATAATCAAACATAGGACTTGCCGCGTCCGGTTTCATGCAATTTCCAAAATCAGGACGTCTGCCACGTCTGCATGAAGCACTTAAAGTGAAATTGGGAATAAGGAGTACATCACCATCTATGTCACTGACGGAAAGATTCATCTTTTGGTTTTCGTCTTCGAAAATACGAAGTCCTGCGATCTTGGTGCACAAAAGATCCGCATCATCGCGGGTATCGCCTACGGCACATCCGATAAGGATCATCATTCCTTTTGATGCTTTACCTTTTGTATCTCCGTCAACGGAGACGGTGGCGAAAGTTACTCTTTGTAAAATTGCTGTCATTTGCAGTCCTGCCTTTGAAAGATATCAGCTGAAGCCGCGGACGATATTTGTAACGTTGTCGATAGACTTCAGACGTGAAACGATAGAAGTAAAATGCTCGGTATCCTTACACGCGATAGTGAGATTTATAATGATATCATCATTTGTACGCTTTTTTGTGTTGATCTGAAGGATAGAAACCTTCATTTCGGCGAGTGCTATCGTGATATCTGCAATAAGTGAAATGGAATTGAAAGCGAAGATCTGTATCATCGCTTCAAATGTGGTTTTGTTCTTTGATTCAAGAGCATCGGTGTCCCATTCGGCATGGATCCAACGATTGAAAAACTCAGGTGATTTCATGCCGCTCAGTACATTTGGACAATCTCTTTTATGAATGGATATACCGTACCCTTTAGTGATAAATCCGATTACGGGATCACCGGGGAGAGGGTTACAGCATTTCGCAAATTTAACAGCACATCCGTATTGACCGTCAACTATGATACCGCCGTTGTTGCTGCTCTTTTTGAAGCCTGAAGTTTTTACCTGATCTGTATTTGTGATAGGTACTTCATCTTCAAGAGGTTTGATCTGCTTTTCATACTCATCCTTTAATTTGGGGATGATCTTTGACATCTGAAGACCGCCGTATCCGATAGTGTTATAGAGATCTTCTGCATCCTGGATACCGATCCTTTTGGCAACGGCACTGACAACGGAGAGCTTCTGATCGTCGGTAAGTCTTCGTGAAAGTTTTGCAAGTTCGCGCTCGATCTCAGCACGTCCCACCTCGATATTATCTGAACGCTTCTCTTTCTTGAACCACTGACGGATCTTATTCCTTGCCTCGGATGTTTTTACGATCTTGAGCCAGTCACGGCTGGGTCCTTTTGAAGCCTGGGAGGTAAGGATCTCTACGATCTCGCCATTCTGAGGGATACGGTCAATGGAAGCAATCATACCGTTGATCTTTGCGCCGATCATACGGTTTCCGACCTGAGTGTGTATGGAGTAAGCAAAGTCTATTATAGTAGATCCCTGCGGGAGTGCCACAACATCTCCCTTTGGAGTGAATACAAATGTCTCATCATTGAAGATATCATTTTTGAGAACACTCATGAACTCGTCGGGATCCACAGTCTCATTCTCTGTATCAACAAGCTTTGAGATCCATGCGAGCTTTTCGTCGATCTCCTCTCGGCTTTTTTCACCCGATTTGTATTTCCAGTGGGCGGCGATACCGTACTCAGCAATATGGTGCATATCCTTTGTACGGATCTGAACCTCAAAAGGAATACCGTCACGTCCGATAACGGTGGTATGAAGTGACTGGTACATATTGGGCTTTGGAGTTGAGATGTAGTCTTTGAATCGGCCGGGCATGGACTTAAAGAGTTCATGAATGATTCCGAGAGCTGTATAACAGTCAAGCTCGGTATCTACGATTATTCTGAGTGCGTAAAAGTCGTATATCTCATCAAAGCTCTTGTTCTGATTAAACATTTTACGATAGATACTGTATACGGTTTTTACTCGTCCCTCAAGGCGGTATTCAATTTTATATTCATCAAGTCTGTCGGATATATATGAACGGACTTTTTCGATAAAATCACGGTTCTGACCGTATTTACGTTCGATATTATCGCTGACTTCCTCGTATCCGATAGGATCAAGATAACGCACCGCAAGGTTCTCAAGCTCCTGTTTGATACGCTGGATACCGAGACGGTGAGCAAGAGGTGCATAAACATGCATTGTTTCAAGTGCGGTAGTTCTTCTCTTGTGCTCGGGTTTAGCGTCGAGAGTACGCATGTTGTGAAGTCTGTCACAAAGTTTTATAAATATTACACGGATATCTTTGGACATTGCAAGAAGCATCTTACGGATATTCTCCATATGCGCTTCTTCTTTGTCCTCGATATTGATATTTTCCATCTTCGTGAGTCCGTCCACAAGCATCGCGACATCCTCTCCGAAATAAGAACGGATCAGAGTGAGATTTGTTTTATCGGGACAGTCTTCAACCGTATCGT
>JAZUBE010000299.1:0-4135 GCA_045638325.1 Eubacteriales bacterium | reverse complement strand
GCAGTATTTTACGCAGATCTGCCTATTTTTTCTCTACACGGTAGATTTTTGTTCCCGCTTTGTCAGGTGCGATCTCGCCTTTGTCAAAAACTATCATTACGTCACGGCCTCCCCCGGCGATGTAAAAAGGACGGTTTTTGTTTATCATAGATGCGATATCAATGCCCTTATACACATCCTTGTCAGTCTCAGCTTTCGGCAGGATCGCATCGAGGATTATCTCCCGGTATTCCTTGCCAAGCACCTGCACAATACTGAGATGATCTCCTGTTTTTTTGTCAATGTTGTAGTATCTGTCACGTCCGTACAGCGGTGCACTTTCCCCTGATGTGTGTATCACAAATGAGATCACCGAATCTGTGACACAAAGAATATCAAGATCAAGAGAGCTTTTTCCGATACTGCCGAGACTGTTACTGTTGTCTGCCGTAAAGACCTGCAGATAGGCCTCTCTTCTTTGATTTATTGCATTAAGCTCACATTTGTAAAGCCTCTTCATCTCGTTTAACGCAGGGGAATCTTCCTTTCCGTTGAGATTGTTGTCTGAACGGATAAAAAGAACGACAAAGAGCACCGCAAGAATAACGGTGCTCCATCTTATGATGTTTCTGTGTTTCGGTGCATTGCAGCGCTTTTCCATAGAGCCTCCTCCCGGAAAAGCAGAGCTGTTATGATATAACCTTATCTATGATCTTCTGTGCTGATGAGGTGTCGTTTGTCACACAGAGAAGAATGTATCGGCCCTCTTTCACGATAAGTGCATTCTCAAGACGTGCCACTTCTGCAGGTACATAATTTCTGTATGACTCGGTTTGATCTGCGATATGCTTTTTTACCGTAGCGAAAAGCTTCTCGCATGCCTTGTCATCAGGTGCCTCAAATACGGCGATCTCCTCTGCGGTGGCCCCGCTTCCCACATAAACTGCGGCGGATATATCATCTCCCGTACCGTACAGGTATTTTACAGCCTCGGAGTCAAGTTTTGCAAGCGTGTCATCAAACTTAACACCCGAGAGAAGCTCGTCTGCAACAGCTTCAATATCCAATACAACGGGCTTTTTTTCATCATCCGTACATCCCGTAAGCATACCGAGCATTGCAATTACTGCAAGGATCACTGTTAATACAGATGTTTTTCCGGTTTTTGTATTCATTTTTGCTCCATTATACACTGCGTTTTATAAAAAATATGTCGATATGTGCTTTATGACATTTTTAGTACATCGAGCCATCTCTCGCAGTAGCTTTTCTGCAGATGAATGCCGTCGAAAGCGGCCTCCTCGGGAAGTGCACCGTCGCTTCCTGTGAAATATGGCACAAGATCTATGAAGGTAACTCCCAGATCATCACACATTTTTCTGATAAGTCCGTTATATTTTGCGATGTTTTCGTTGGTATACACCGCATCAGACATGGATTTTGCAAGGGTTACGGGGATTATGGACTGAACGATGATCTCTGCATCGGGCATACATCCTTTTATGTGCTCCACAAGATTTTCGTACTTGTTTATAAAAACACTGTCATAAGCCCAGCCAAGCTCATTTATTCCGAGCATTATATAGACACGACGGAATGAAGTGTCTGATTCGACCGCACGGGATACACTGACTTTTGAGCCGTTTATATCAACTACGGGAGATGTGAAATAGGTGTCTACCATAAGTCCTCTTGCGGTATATGCCACAGCTCCTCTTACTCCCGAATAGAGCATAAAGCCCTCGGTCCGTGAGTCTCCGATGAACAGGCATCCCGAAAAATCGGTATCCCTTACTGCAGGAGGAACATATCCGCCAACAGAAGGAGCATCGGTGATAACAGAACTTTCCGTCACAGCGTTACTTTCCGGCTGTATATACTCTGTATAGGAGGCAATTTCCGTGATTTCCGCAGAATTGGTTACGGGGGTTTTGTCGTTAACGCCGTTTTTGGGGTAAAAAATGATAATGAAAACGATTATCAGTACCGACACAAGACATGATACAGTTAATATTAAAGGCATTGTTTTTGTGCTTTTTGCGGCGTGTTTCATTACCTGTCCTCCCCGTTTTATTTATTTGCCGATGTCTGTTATATATTATTTATATTATACTATAACCGATAAAAAATGCAAGTATTTTGACGTTTTACTAAATAAATAATTAAACTTTTCCGAAATGAAACGATTTTTTTCGTATAAGGGTGTATAAATATACCGAAAATTCCCCCAAAACCCTTGACATACAAGGGTTTTGGGGGTAAAATATACTATATGTATCTATATGTATTGGTAAAACACAGCATTATGCTTTACATATTTTACATTAGATTTTTTAATTAAATACAGGAGGTGCCGTAAATGACGGGAATTATTATTGCCGCAGTCATCACGCTCGTGGTCGCACTTCCGCTGGGATTTTTTTCAGGCTCAGCCTATCGCAAGAAGCTTGACACAAACGAGATCGGTTCCGCCGAAGCTCAGGCAAGAAAGATACTTGAGGACGGAATTAAAGCAGCGGAAACAAAGAAAAAAGAAGCCCTGATCGAAGCAAAAGAAGAAATTCTCAAGCAGAAAAACGATTTTGATGCAGAGGTCAAGGAAAGACGTACCGAGCTTTCAAGACAGGAAAACAGGATCAACTCAAAAGAGGAAACTCTTGAGAAAAAGATCGAGAACGCAGAGAAAAAAGATGAGACTCTTACCAAGAAGCTGAAAAAAGCAGAGGAAGAACTCGAAAACATCGAAAAGATCAAAGCCGAGCAGACAGCTACTCTTGAGCGCATTTCGGGAATGACTGCCGAGCAGGCAAAAACAGAGCTTATCGAAACTCTTGAGTCCACGCTTCGCCATGAGCAGGCAATGAAGCTTGTGGAGCTTGAGGCTCAGTTTAAGGAGGAGGCAGACAACAAAGCGAAAAATATTCTCTCCATGGCGATCCAGCGTTGTTCCGCTGATCACGTGGCTGAGACCACAGTGTCCGTTGTTCCTCTTCCCAGCGAGGAGATGAAGGGACGTATTATCGGACGTGAGGGACGTAATATCAGAGCGATAGAGACACTTACCGGTGTTGATCTCATTATCGACGATACTCCTGAGGCTATTACCCTCTCCTGCTTCGATCCCGTTCGTCGCGAGATCGCACGTATTGCTCTTGAGAAACTCATCTCCGACGGACGTATCCATCCCACGAGAATTGAGGATATGGTGGAAAAGGCACGCCGTGAGGTAGAGGCATCTATCAAGCAGGCGGGTGAAAAGGCAACATTCGAGACAGGTATACATAACCTCAGCCCCGAGCTTATCAGACTTCTCGGACGTCTCAAGTACCGTACAAGCTATGGTCAGAACGTGCTCAACCATTCTCTTGAGGTTGCGGCTCTGTCCGGAATGATCGCAAGTGAGCTGGGTGTTGATCCTGTAGTGGCTAAGCGCGCAGGACTTCTCCATGATATCGGTAAAGCTCTCACTCATGAGATCGAGGGCTCACACGTTGAGATTGGTGTGGACATCGTGCGTAAGCATAAGGAAAGCCGCGATGTTATTCACGCTATCGAGGCTCATCACGGTGATGTTGAGGCTCAGACCATAACTGCAGTTATCGTTCAGGCGGCAGATGCAATCTCTGCTGCAAGACCCGGTGCAAGACGTGAGAATCTTGAGAACTACATCAAGAGACTTACAAAGCTTGAGGAGATCGCAGGAAGCTTCAACGGAGTTGAAAAGACATTTGCGATCCAGGCAGGCCGTGAAGTAAGAATCATGGTCAAGCCCGAGGTTATCAATGACGAGGGAATGAAACTTGTTGCACGTGAGATCGTTAAGAAGATCGAGGCAGAGCTTGAGTATCCCGGACAGATCAAGGTGAATCTTATCCGCGAAAGCCGTGCTGTGGACTTTGCAAAGTAAGAATTACGGATTGTGAGAATATACGGGGAAAACCCAGTGATAGGTTTTCCCCGTATTTATCTTGACAAATAAGTATGGCTGTGATACAATAGTAAGGCTGAACAAATCTATCGGGGAGTGGCTCAGTTTGGTAGCCGAACGAGGATGCGCCGCCGGGGGCGGATGAAGCATCCGACGTAAGGTGTACCGCGGTCGATGATGGCGAGCGAGTCTTGCGAGCGAAGACGGAATCGGGCACCGCAAACGTAA
>JAZUBE010000298.1:0-2174 GCA_045638325.1 Eubacteriales bacterium | reverse complement strand
TTTGCAGGTTTCGGCGGTCAGGGTATTCTGTTCTCCGGTAAGTTCCTTGCATATTATGGTCTGCTTGCTGACAAGAATGTCAGCTGGCTTCCCTCCTACGGTCCTGAGATGCGTGGAGGTACTGCAAGTTGTTCCGTTATCATCAGCGACGAGCCCGTAGGATCTCCTATTATCGATAAGCCCGACGTGCTTATCGCAATGAACCTTCCCTCCCTCGACAAGTACGAGGATATGGTTGCTCCCGGTGGTAAGATTTTCGTTGACAGCTCTCTTATCGAGAGAACGGTAAACAGATCCGACGTTGAGGAATTCCGTATTCCCGCAACCAAGATCGCATCTGACGAGAAGATGGGTAAGCTTGCAAACATGATCATGCTCGGTCACGTTATTGCACACACCGGTGTTATGCCTGCTGATATGATCGCTCCCGCTATGGGTAAGGTCGTTTCTGCGAAGAAGCAGGATATGCTTGATCTCAACGTCAAGGCTGTTGAGATTGGTATGAACTTTGCTGAATAAATCTGAAAGGAGATACTTATGAACCAACAGCTTGTTGAGATCGGTATGAGACTTATGGCTCTCCGCGAGATTTGTGAGATCTCAATTGAAGAAATGGCTGAAAAATGCGACATCTCCGTCCTTGAATATTCTTCATATGAAAAGGGTGAGCGCGATTTCTCTGTCAGCTTCCTTTATGCTTGCGCTAATATTCTCGGTGTCGATTTTCTCGACCTTATGAGTGGAGATTCTCCGAAACTCTCCGTTTGTACTGTTGTTAAGAAAGGTGACGGATTCTCTGTTAACCGTAACAAAGCTTATAATTACGAGCATCTTGCTTTCACCTTCCGCAACAAGAAGGCTGAACCCTTCAGAGTTAAGGTATCTCCCAGTGAAACCGCTCCCGTGCTTCATGCACACGAAGGTCAGGAAATCAACTACCTTCTCTCCGGTAAGCTCCGCTTCTACATCGATGATATCTCTTATGAGCTCGATCCGGGTGATTGTGTATATTTTGATGCACGTCATCCTCATGCTGAGCGTGCCATCGGTGACGGCGAAGCTGAGTTCCTCGCTATAGTTATTAAGTAAAGGCTGGATTTATAAATGGCAATTTACGAAAAATTTATCGGCGGCAGAAGCCGCGACAGCTTTTCATCATATGAGGAGCTTTATGCCACTTACAAAGTAAGCTGTGATGATACATTCAACTTTGCTTACGATGTACTTGATGTGCTCGGAGAAACAAAACCCGACAAAACTGCTCTTGTATGGCTTTCCGAAAAAAGAGAAAGAAAGACTTTTACCTTCTCAGAAATGTCTAAAGCGTCAAACAAAGCCGCTAATTATTTCAAATCTCTCGGAATACGCAAAGGTGACAGAGTTCTTCTCGTACTGAGACGCAGTTATTTCTTCTGGATCTGTCTTATGGCACTCAATAAGATCGGTGCTATTGCAGTTCAGGCTACCGATATGCTCACAAAAAAGGACTACGTTTACCGCTGTAATGCCGGTAAGATCAAGTGTGCTGTTGTAACCGATCACGGTGACTCTACCACTCACTTTGATGAGGGTCTTTCCGAATATGAGACTGTTGAACTGAGATGCGTTATCGGGCACAAGCAGGTTGACGGCTGGATCGATTTTGAGGCTGGCTATGAGGCTGCCTCAGATGAGTGGACACGCCCTACCGGTGATGATAATGTATGTGCCGATGATATTCTGATGATGTGTTTCTCATCAGGTACGACCGGCTTCCCAAAGATGATCACACACGATCACAGATACCCTCTCGGTCACATTATGACAGGTGTATTCTGGCACAGAGTAGTTGACGGTGGACTTCACTTCGCTGTTTCAGATACCGGCTGGATGAAATCCATCTGGGGTAAGATGTACGGTCAGTGGCTCGGTGAGACTGCGATCCTCGTTTATGATTTCGACCGTTTCAACGCCGCTGATATCCTCTCGGTACTTGAATCTGAGAAGGTTACCACATTCTGTGTACCTCCTACAATGTACCGCATGATACTTCTTGAAGATGTATCAAAGTATGACCTCTCCTCTATCCAGCATTGCTGTACTGCAGGTGAGGCACTGAACCCTGATATTTTCAATCAGTGGCTCAAGTATACCGGGCTCAAGATATATGAAGGATTCGGTCAGTCCGAAACACC
>JAZUBE010000297.1:0-5586 GCA_045638325.1 Eubacteriales bacterium | reverse complement strand
AGGAGTAGAATACAGCATAACCAATGCTGGTCACACTGTCGGGGATAACCACGCTCGTGAGGCTGTCGCAGTAGGCGAATGCATAATTCTTGATCTCGATAACTCCATCGGGAATAACAACCTCTGTCACAAGCTCTCCATTAAGGTAAAGATTAGACCCGTTATTCAGCGGATTAGAAGAATAATCTCCAAAACTAATATTATACCATGCAGCTATATCTGTGATGTATACGTTTGTGAGGCTACTGCATCCGGAGAATGCACTACTACCAATGCTCGTTATGCTGTCCGGGATTGTAATGCTCGTCAGGCTGCTGCATCTATAGAACGCATTATTATCGATTTTATCACCGCCGGTTATTATAACTTCTTTAAGCGATGAAGGAACAAGGCTACTATTATTATATGACGACGCACCGAAAATATAGCCGAAATGTGTATCGCTTGTTCCGTCTTTGGAAGCTCCGATAAACGGCAAAGTAATACTCGTGAGGCTGCTGCAGTAGGAGAATGCCTCATCACCAATGCTCGTCACGCTGTCGGGGATTACCACGCTCGTGAGGCTGCTGCAGTCGTAGAATGCATAATCCTTGATCTCGGTAACTCCATCGGGAATCACAAGTTCGGTTACCATTTTACCATTAAGATATAAATAATCCGCATAATACAGCGGGTTGGCATAAGAATCACCAAAACTAATATTACACCATGCTGCCAAGTCGGTAATTCTTACTCTCGTGAGGCTGGAGCAGTCGTAGAATGCCCATTCACCAATGCTGGTCACGCTGTCGGGTATGGTAACGCTCGTTAGACTCCTGAAGCCACGGAATGCGTAATTTTTGATCTCCATAACGCCTTCGGGAATAACAAGTTCGGTTACCATTTTACCATTAAGATATAAATAATCCGCATAATACAGTGGGTTGGCAGAAGAACCACCAAAACTAATATTACACCATGCTGCCAAGTCGGTAATTCTTACTCTCGTGAGGCTGCTGCAGCCGGAGAATGCATAATCACCTATGCGCGTCACGCTGTCGGGGATTGTTATGCTCGTGAGGCTGGAGCAGAAGTAGAATGCATAGTTACCAATGCTCGTCACGCTGTCGGGGATTGTCACGCTCGTGAGACTGTAGCAGTTGTAGAATGCCTCATAACCAATGCTTGTTACCGGATATCCTCCGAGAGTATCCGGTATGACAACATCTCCGCTGATCGATGTGCTTACATCCGTTATCGTTGCCTCACCGCCGGTTACGGTATATGTATAGTATCCGTCACTTTCCGCGGATACACTTGCGGGAAGTGATACAGCGATCATTATGATCGCAAGAAACAGTGCCAGAATCTTCTTCAGCTTCATAGTCCATACCTCCTGTTATAGTCTAAGTTTATCACTTTATCACGCAAAAGTCAAGCTTTTACCCGGTATTCGTTTTTCGCTCAAAGCACAGTATATCCCTGATCTTCAACGGCTTTTTTAAGAACATCATCACTCACGTCAGCGGTAAGAGTAAGCACTGCAGTTCCTGCCTCATGACTGCACACCGCAGACTCAACTCCATCGATACCCTCAAGAGTCTTTTTCACTCTTGCCTCACAATGAGGACACATCATTCCCTCGATATTCATTACTTTTTCCATCTTTTTTGTCTCCTTTATTTTAGTTTTTATTTTTTTATCACTGCGTGGATCACGGATCTTTGCCAGATTCAGTCGCAGTGCATTTGTTACAACAAGAAAGCTTGACACACTCATAGCCGCCGCACCGAACATGGGATTCATCTCCCAGCCGAAAACACTTATAAATGCCCCTGCGGCAAGGGGGATACCTACGGCATTATAGGCAAATGCCCAAAACAGATTCTCGTGAATATTTCTGAGAGTCATACGACTGAGTCTTATTGCCGCAGATACATCTGAAAGTCTGCTGTTCATGAGCACGATATCAGCCGAATCAATAGCAACATCGGTACCTGCACCTATAGCAATACCCACATCGGCTACTGTAAGTGCAGGTGCATCGTTGATCCCGTCGCCCACCATTGCCACTTTGCCGTATTTTTTTAGCACTTCAATGGCAGAGGCTTTTTTATCCGGAAGAAGCTCTGCAATGATCTCATCTGCTCCACATTTTTCACCAATAGTTTCCGCTGTCCGTTTGTTATCACCCGTCAGCATCACTACTCTGACGCCCATGTTCTTGAGTTCCGCAATTGCCGAAATGCTGTCATCCCGCACTGCATCTGCAACTGCAATAATTCCGATACATTTACCGTTCAATGCAAAGAACAGCGGAGTCTTACCGTATAGTGAGAAAGCTTCAGCTTTCTTTTTAACCTCATCGGGAATGCTCGCGGCAGATGATACAAAATCAAAATTTCCGCCGATCGCCACAGAATCCGAGATCTTTCCCGTAACACCTCCCCCGGGGGATATCGTGAAATCCTCTGCCATGTCAGAAGAAATTCTGCGGTTTTCACATTCCTTAACTATTGCACGTCCGAGAGGATGCTCGCTCATCAGCTCCAGCGATAGTGCACATCTAAGGACATCCTCCTCTGAGATATCTGAACAAGTATACACATCAGTGACTTCAGGCTCACCCTTGGTTATAGTCCCGGTTTTATCAAGTGCCACCACACTTACCTTACCTGTCACTTCAAGTACGGGTGCGTTTTTATAGAGTATGCCGTTTTTTGCTCCGACCCCGCTTCCGACCATTATTGCTACGGGAGTCGCAAGTCCGAGCGCACAGGGACAACTTATAACGAGCACGGAAATTCCTCTTGCTACCGCAAAACCCGCACTCTCTCCGAGACAAAGCCAGATAATTGCGGTAATCACAGCTATAACAGTAACTGCAGGCACGAATACGCCTGCGACTTTATCTGCCGCTTTAGCTACGGGAGCTTTTGTTGCAGCGGCATCGCTTACCATTTTTATTATTCGTGAAAGCGAGGTGTCCTCACCAACTCTCACAGCTCGACATTTCATAAATCCCGTACGGTTGACCGTTGCGGCAGAAACCTGATCCCCTTCTGCTTTATCCACAGGTACCGATTCACCGGTAAGTGCAGATTCATCAACTGCAGATGCGCCACTTATGACAACTCCGTCAACGGGGATCCTCTCACCGGGACGAACAACGAAAATATCTCCTACCTTAACACTACCGGTGGGCACAACATTCTCGCTCCCATCATCGTTTACAATAACTGCTGTATCAGGTGCAAGACTCATAAGTCCCTTGATCGCACTTGTGGTCTTCCCCTTCGAACGTGCTTCAAGCATTTTTCCTACCGTAATAAGGGCAAGGATCATTGCGGCAGATTCAAAATACAGCTCGTGAATCCACTCCGTCACAGCCGCAAGATCACCCGACTGTCTTGCAAGGCTCATGCGGATAAGCGCATATACGCTGTAAACAAATGCCGACGATGAACCAAGTGCAACAAGAGAGTCCATATTAGGAGACCTATGCAAGAATCCCTTCACACCGTTTATGAAGAACTTCTGATTTATGACCATTACAAATGCGCACAGAATAAGTTGTATTATTCCCATGGAAACGTGATCGGAATTAAGCCATCCCGGCACGGGAAAACCCCACATCATGTGTCCCATAGAGAAATACATTAACACAAGTAAGAATCCGAGTGAGGCAAAAAGTCTACGCCGCAGTATCGGAGTTTCACGATCTTCAAGAGGGTCTGAAATCCCTGCTTTTTCAGTTTTTTCTCCATCGACAGATGCACCATACCCTGCTCTTGTTACCGCATCTATAACATCCGATTGAGTGGCTTCTCCTTCCACCGTCATGGAATTTGTAAGAAGACTCACCGTGCAGGATGAAACTCCATCCACCGATCTCACGGCTTTCTCTATAGCTGTACTGCAAGCCGCACAACTCATGCCTGTTATATTATATTTCTTCATAATATCTTCCTCTATATAGCATTATTTCATCAGCTTTTCAAGAGTTGCACAGAGTTCATCGATAATATCATCTCTGCCCTCTTTTATGTCATTGACAACACAGGTTTTGAGATGTATCTGCAAAAGTTCTCTCTCAAACGAACGAATGGCAGATGATACGGCGGATGCCTGAACAAGAATATCGGGACAATACTTGTCATCCTCCACCATTTTTCGTATACCTCGAATCTGACCCTCTATCCGGTTAAGACGGTTTATGAGCAGACGCTTTTCGTCCTCGCTCCGTTCTTTTATTTTGTGACATTGACAAAGTTCTTCCATTTTTAATCTCCTGTAGTGTTTCTCTCGGCATTATTATATACCCCGGTAGGGTATATGTCAAGGGTATAATTTGAAAGAAAAAGAGTACTCAATCAGGATTACACATTCCACAAAAAAATCTTACAGTTAACCATACACGTCACGCCATACTGAACCTGCAAATGTGTACAACTGCCGTTGCACACTCGGTAGGTATAAGAAGAAAGATGGCACGACTGTATTGATAGATGAGGATGAAACTGGTATAATAAGAGAGGAACCGGCATCTCGTTATGTAAATTCTTCTGATGCTTTGTTCCGTCGTGCAAAAAATATTAAGCCTATAGAAGGTTACGAGGATATGGTTATTCATGGCAACTCAATGGGTTTTGAGTTGCGTGATAAAGATGATAACACTGTATCCGAATATACACCGAGAGAATTTGCGGAAATTCTTTAGAGGATCCCAATTACCATGGCGGCAACAGCAGACTTATTTCATGTAGTAGCGGCAGTGGCGAAATATGCGCAGCACAATTGCTCGCAAATATTTTGGGTGTAGATGTAATGGCTCCCACAGACACAGTTTGGGTTTATCCTGACGGAGAGATGGTTGTAGGAAGATCCAAAAACAAAAACACGGGGTATTGGCGTGTATTCAAACCTAAAGGAGGAAATAAATGATTATTCTCGGAGAATACAAAGAAATATTTTCTGATGACTCGTTACCGTCAATTAAAGAATTTATAAGCGAAACTCCTTTTGAACACAAAGGAGAAGTTCTAAAATATCTCAAAAGTAAAGAGCCTAATGCAGTTGCTCCCGGACGTGCAACAGATGTATTCACCGGCGAGGTTATTCCAACTGTGTTTGCTTGTTATACTGACGGTAAATATGCGTGGAGAAGCGATTTGATTTATTACGTAGAAAGGTACAATCTCAATCCGGGAGCGATTTTATAAATCATGTTCTTGGGAGATAATTTGTATATCAATGAAATCCAACATAGAATTTACCGACAACTCCGATGAAATACTCGAACTTCTCGGAGAAGTTAAACTTAACGGGCTTACCGCAATGGGCTGTTAAGTACGACGTTGTTGGTTTAAATTCAACAAGAAAGTAAAAAAGAACAACCACACGATGTGTGGTTCTTCTTTTTGGCTCCCCCTGCTGGGCATCGATGCAGCGACGACACAAGCGATCTACGCTACGCTTCGATAGCTTGGATTAACAGTCACACCTTCCCAAAACATAGTCGAAATGCGCACCTCGATACACTCGGCTTCATTTCTCCTTGTTTTGGTGACCTCCCGTCGTAAAACGATTCACCGGATCGTTTTACTC
>JAZUBE010000296.1:0-13400 GCA_045638325.1 Eubacteriales bacterium | reverse complement strand
TATCGGAAATCTTCGCACCTACATTATGGAGGACGTGCTTGAGAAGTACCTCCGCTACATCGGCTACGATGTAAAGAGAGTTATGAATATCACTGACGTAGGACATCTTTCAAGCGATGCCGACACAGGTGAGGACAAGATGCTCAAGGGAGCAAAGCGTGAGAAGAAGACCGTCATGGAGATCGCACAGTATTATACCGATGCGTTTTTCACCGATGCCGATAAGCTCGGCATAAAGAAGCCCGATGTAGTTGAGCCTGCAACAGGCTGTATTGCGGAGTTCATTCAGATGGTCGAGGGACTTATTGAGAAGGGATACGCTTACATCGCAGGCGGTAACGTATACTTTGATACATCAAAGCTTGACGAGTATTATGTGTTCAACAAACACGATGCAGAAGACCTTGAAGTAGGTGTGCGTGACGGTGTTGAGGCTGACGACAACAAGAAGAATAAGTGTGACTTCGTTCTGTGGTTCACCAAGTCCAAGTTTGACGATCAGGAGCTGAAGTGGGATTCTCCCTGGGGTATCGGTTATCCCGGCTGGCATATTGAGTGCTCTGCTATCAGCCTGAAGCATCTTGGTGAGTATCTTGATATCCACTGCGGAGGAATCGACAACGCATTCCCCCATCATACAAATGAGATCGCGCAGAGTGAGGTGTATCTCGGACATCCCTGGTGCAAATATTGGTTCCACGTACTTCACCTCAATACAAATTCCGGTAAGATGAGTAAGTCCAAGGGCGAGTTTCTGACCGTATCTCTCCTTGAGGAAAAGGGATATGCTCCTGCTGCATACAGACTCTTCTGCCTCCAGTCCCATTACCGCAAGAGCCTTGTGTTCTCATGGGAGGGACTTGACAATGCTACAGTTGCATACAACAAGCTCATCGAGAAGATCGCAAAGATCGATCCCGAGGACGGTGAGTTTGACGAGACTGCGGCAGAAGCGCTCCGTGCAAAGTTTCGTGAGGCTCTTGACAATGATCTGAACACATCCCTTGCAGTTACTGCACTTTACGATGTGCTGAAATATAAGACGAACGGCAAGACCAAGACCGTGATTCTCGGTGAGTTTGACACCGTTATGACCCTTGATCTTCTCGCTGCGGCTGAGAAGGTGCGTGCCGCTGCCGCTAATAATGCTGAGGCGGATGCGGCTGTGTCTGCTGCTCCTGCAGGAGTTGATGCAGAATTTGCTGCAAAAGTTGAAGCTCTTATTGCCGACCGTGCTGCTGCAAAGGCTGCCAAGGATTGGGGTAAGGCTGACGCCATCCGTGACGAGCTGACTGCCATGGGCGTTGTGCTCAAGGATTCAAAGGAAGGCACTACCTGGACTCTCGCTTAAGTACGGGGATTCACTCTTAATTCTTCAGAAAGGAGCCCTCTCATGCTCGATAAAAAATATCTCCGGCGTGTCGGTCTGTATATTTTGGGTTCGGCTGTTGCTCTCGGTATGACTGTCTATATCGGATATCATCTGTGGCAGAGCGTTTCCCGTGAGATCGAGACCGTGCCTGCTGTCCCGCAGTCGTTCTCCGTCACCGCCGAATACGATGCATGGGTGTTCAGGGATGAAGTGCTGATCACCTCCGAGAATATAGGTGGTGGTACAGTAATTCCTTCTGTGAGAGACGGCGAGAGGGTATCAAAAAGTTCGGCCGTTGCAGGTGTGTACTCATCTGTGCCCCATGAAAAGATAATGGAGCTTGAGACTGTGCGTAGCCAGATAAAGCTCCTTGAAGGACGGCATTCGGCTACTGTCGGAGGAGATCTCGGTATTGGTGAGATCATGCTCTCGATGAACTCATCGGTAAAAAACAGAGAGTTGTCTGATTCTACTGAACTTGCGTCAAGACTTGTGGCTCTTGCGGCTGTAAGATCTGCCGGAGGCGGAAATACCGCCACGGTAATAGAGTCCCTCAGGGCAAAGGAAGCACAGATTACCTCGTCTTTCGGAAATGCAGGCGGAAGTGTATATACTCCATATAGCGGATGGTATTATAAAAATTTTGACGGATACGAGTCTGTGTTCACCACAGATACAGTAAAAGGTATATCTCCTTCAGCTCTTGAAGAGCTTCTTGCGACTGATCCGGAGCCTGTCGGCAACGGTGCGGGCAGAGTGGTCAGAACACACAGGTGGTATCTTGCTGCAAATATGACAGGTTCTCACGGAGCATCATTCGAGGAAGGGGATACTACGGAGATCACCCTTACGGGAATCTACGATCCTCTTGAACTTACGGTGGAATCTGTAGTGAACGGCGCCGGAGATAAGACTGCCGTGGTCTTCTCCTGCGGAACTATTCCCGAGGGATACGATGTAGGCAGACACCTTGTCGTTGATTTTACTCTGAAGGAGGTAAGCGGATTCGGAATCCCGAAGGAAGCGGTACGTATGCAGGGCGGTGTTACGGGAGTTTATACATATAACGGAGTCCTTGTGAAATTCAGAAAGATCGATATCATCGCTGAATATGACGATATGTACATAGCTGCCGTAAGAAAAAATGAAAGTACACCTCCTGAGACTGAGCCTTCGGCTGAGAGTACCGGCGATGACGGAGAAGCTGTCGAGACCGTGCCTCAGGCTCCCATCGGAGAAGGTACGGGACGTAACGATTACGACTGGCTTACAGAAAATGAGTTCATAGTCGTCAAGGGTAAGGCTCTCTATAACGGACGTGTAATCGGGTGAGAGGAGACAGTATGATAACAGAACAAAGAAAACAGGAGATCAGGGATAATTATTCCCGTGTTCTTGAAAATATAGAAAATGCAAAGGCGAAAAGAGGGGGAAATTCTCCCGTGAGACTTCTTGCAGCAACAAAGACTGTTCCTGCAGAGGAGATCCTCTTTGCTGCAGAGGAGCTCGGGCTTCGCTTCGCAGGAGAGAACCGCACTGCCGAACTTCTTGAGAAGTATGATGCCTTGAAGGACAAGCTTACTCTTCACCTTATCGGATCTCTCCAGACAAGAAAGGTGAAGGATGTTGTGGGAAAAGTCTCGCTTATTGAGTCGGTTGATTCGCTGAAGCTTGCATCCGAGATCAATAAACGCTCCGAGGCGATGGGTATCGTTTCCGATATTCTTTGCGAAGTGAATATAGGACGCGAAGAATCCAAAGGAGGACTCATGCCGGAGGAAGTTACCGAATTTCTGGAATCCTTGGCAGAATTTAGGAATATTCGTCCTTGCGGAATCATGACAATGGCACCGATTTGTGCCACCGACGACGATTATCGAAAATTTTTTTCGGAAACTTATCAGATTTTCATTGACATTTACATAAAAAAATCGCATAATATAATAGAGCCTGTATTATCTATGGGTATGAGTGACAGTTATGTGCCCGCGATTCTCGAAGGAGCTACTCAGGTCAGAGTGGGATCTTCGATATTCGGACGCAGAGTATACTGAAAAAACAAAAGCATTAACTAAAAACAACATATAATTTTCGGAGGTTATTTGGAATGGGAATCATGGACAAAATCAAGAGAGCGACTACCGGTGACGAGAACTACGATGAGATGTACGGAAACGACATCTACGACGATTACGGCTACAACGTGTTCACCGAGTCCGGCGAGGAGAACGGCGAGGAGCAGAACTACGGTCCTGTATCTTCCTTTGGTCCCGAGCCCGGCACAGGTATCGGCTCTTTTAATAATGCGAATCCCGCAGGCGGTATCTCCATCGGCGGAGCATCACTTGAGATGAAGGTCGTAAAACCCGAGCATTTTGAGAGCGTTCCTCAGATCGCAGATCATCTGCTTAACAAGCGCACCGTAGTTCTCAACCTTGAGAATACAAATAAGGAGACCGCACGCAGACTCATCGACTTCCTTTCCGGTGTTGCATATTCTATCGACGGATCTCTTAAGAAGATCGCATCCAACGCTTACGTTATCACTCCCAACAATGTTGACGTGGGAGATGCACAGCTCAAGAGCGGTGCACGTCCTGCAGCAGCTCCCAAGGCTGAGGAGACACCCGAGAGCGTAGCAGAGCAGTTCGGAGATATGTGATCCGTGTACCGGAAGGTACAAATAAAAATTAGGGCAATATAACCTGATAATCTCAGGGGAGACGGATTCTGTTCTCCCCTTTTCGTAATACCTTTTTGTAAACCGCAGCAGGAGGCTTCTGCAGCTTGGAACTGTTTATTGAGCTTATAAGAGGGGTGGCTGACGGACTTGTCACTCTTCTCCAGATAGCGATGCTCGTGAGAGCTGTCGTGAGCTGGTTCCCCGGGGGAGAAGATTCCGTTATAGGCTTTGTGGCGTATACTATTTCAGAGCCTGTGGTGCTCCCCGTAAGGAAATTTCTTGAAAAATTTGAATCTATCCGCAATTTCCCCATAGATATGTCCTTCTTCATTACCTTCTTTCTCGTCACTATGGTGGCATCGGTATTTTTCTGATGAGAGATGGTATCAGAGAAGCGGCTGATGCCGTTATCCATGCGGCAGAGCTTGAGGGGAGATGCGATTATGTCCCCGCCGTGTCATCCTATCTGACATTGTCTGAACAGGCGGAGCTCTGGCGACGTGTTCACTATCCTCACAGGCTTTTCTTCTGGGGAGGATTTTCGGGCGCCGAGAGACGCTGCGCCGTGTTTATCCCGGAATGGGCGGCTGATGGAGCGCCTTATGGCGGTGACATCCGTTTTGATTCTGCCGAAAGGGAGGAGTATCTGTCCGGGCTTGTTTTCGGAGAGGATGCACCTTTCCCCGAGATTGCGGAAAATGTGTCCCTTGTATCGATTGAAGGAAGCGGTCACAGAGAGCTGTCCCACAGGGATATTCTCGGTTCTCTCATGGGACTTGGAATAACAAGACAATCGGTCGGGGATATTTGTATGATATCAGGCAGCTCGGCTGTTGTGGCTCTTACAGGTAAGCTTTTTGAGTATGTTTCCTCAGAACTGTCTAAGGTGGGCTCCGACGGTGTCAGAATCAGTCTTGTGCCTGAGCCGGATAAGTTCGTCTTTGAGAGACAGTTTGAAGAGATCGGTGTTACTGTGGCATCTATGCGTCTTGACGGAGTTGTGTCGGCGGTAACGGGAATGTCGCGTACACGTGCCTCAGAGCAGATATGTGCAGGACTTGTGCAGCTTTCGGGGATAGTGTGTACCGATACTTCGGCAGATGTGAAGCCCGGCGATAATCTGTCGGTGAGAGGATACGGTAAATTTCTTGTGGCAGCCACTGACGGTGTTACGAGGAAATCACGTATCCGTGTAGTTATAAAAAAATATATCTGATGCGGCAATACCGCAAATAAATATAAATGTAATTGAGGGAGGAATTTGTATGATTCTGCCTGAAGAAATTGAGAACCAACAGTTTGAAGTCTCATTCAGAGGCTATAACACAAGAGAAGTGGATGAGTTTCTTACAAGGGTCCACGCGGATCTTGAGGAGCTTGTAAAAGAGCAGGAGATCCTCAGAAAAAAGATCTCCGCAGCAGAGCTTATTGCCAAGGATGCAAAGGACCGCGAGGAGGAGTTTGTTATCTCCATGCAGGCTGACAGAGATGAGGCTGCAGCAGTTCTTGCCGCTGCGAGAGAAGAGGGTGAGCGCATTATCCGTGAGGCGAAAAATGCTGCTACGGGAATAATGGCAGAGGTTCGCCGTCGTGCAGGGGAGATATCCTCCGAGAGCAGAAGGGCGGCAACGGAGATTCTTGAGGGAGCAAGGGTAAGTGCTGATGAGCTTGTGGCGAATGCCGGAGCTGAAGCTGATGTAATTACCGACAGCGCAAAGGCTGAGGCTGATCAGAGACTTTATTCCGCAAGAACAGAGTCGGATAATATCGTAAAAGCGGCTGAGGCTCAGGCAAGAGCTATCATTTCTGAGGCAAATGAAAAGAGCCGCGCTCTTTACGAGAATGCAGAGCTTTCCGCGAAGGATTACGATGCTTTTATAAAAGAGGTACGTCATGCGGCAGATTCCATCTGTCATGAGCTCGATGCCGAGCTTAAGAACAGCGCGGCACGTATCTCCCTTCTCGGCAGACGTATCGCATCTATGAATATCTCCGCTTTTCCTGCGGCAGAGGAGCCTGTGCAGACAGAAGCGTTTTCTGTAGCGGAGGAGATATCCGTGGTTGAAGAGATACCTGTAGCGGAGGAACCTTATATTGATGAAGCGGATAATGCTCCCACAGCGGAATTTGAGATCCTTCGTACAGATAAGGTAGCACATGCGAAGCTTTCAAAAAAGGTATCTGAACCTAAAGCAGAGAAGAGTGGCGGATATTTTACCGAAGAGTACCGTCAGGTCATGGCTGAGCTTTTCGGTGCTGACGGTAAGGGTAAATCCGAGCCTGAGGATGATGACACCTATGACTATCTTGAAAAAATATCGGGTACCGGATATACGGCAGGAGCCGATGATGAGGATACTCTTGATACCAATGAGATGACCTCTGAGTATACCGGCCTTTCCGGCAGTTCCGGAGATGACACCCTCGATATGTTCTCCTCGGCTGAGATCGACAGAATATATAAATCTCCCAGCGCCGACGATATAAACGACATAATGAACGAATTCTGAGAGTGTACAGATGCTTATAGTTTTTATTACGGCGTTTCTTTGTGTGGGTATAGATCAGCTCACCAAATATCTCACTGTAGCTAATTTTGAAGTGGGTGAGAGCGTCGGACTTATTGACGGCGTGTTTCACCTTACCTATATAAAAAATGAGGGCGCCGCATTCGGTTCCCTCGCAGGTGCCAGATGGATATTCATGACGGTGTCTGTTCTTCTTATTCTCGGAATAATCGTATACAGCGTGTGGAAGCGTCCGAAGAATATTTGTCTGTGTCTGTCACTGGGAATGCTTCTCGGTGGCGGTATCGGAAATATGATCGATCGCACATTTCTTGGATTTGTTGTGGATTTCCTTGATTTCTGTGCATTTCCCGAACTTTGGAAGTGGATATTCAATTTTGCGGATGTTTTTGTGTGCGTTGGAACGGGACTTCTGGTGTTCTGGATGTTCAGGTATGACACAAAGACGGATAAGACCGCAGTTGCGGAGAATGCGGAAACGGATGACGGTGTGAAAGGCGGAAATGAAAATGATGAGGCAGAATGATACATGTTCTGCCTTTTCTGTATGTGAAAACGTACAGAGGGCAGAAATAACTGCAGAGCTTGACGGCGTGCGTGCCGATGCGGCAGCGGCAGAGCTTTTCAAAGTCAGCAGGAGCGCCGCTGAACGCCTTATTTCGGCAGGAGCGATAACACTCGGGAAGAGCTCGGGCGAGAGTGAAACTCTTCAAAAAAAGCGCATTATGCGCGAAGGAGAGGTGCTTGTGGCTGAGATGCCCGAACCTGAGCCGGCTGAGGCAGAGCCCGAGGACATCCCTCTCGATATAGTTTACGAGGATAGGGATATAATCGTCATAAACAAGCCTCAGGGAATGGTGGTGCATCCTGCACCGGGACATACAAGCGGAACTCTTGTGTCGGCACTTCTTTACCACTGCAAGGGTGAGCTTTCGGGTATCGGCGGAGTCATGCGCCCCGGAATTGTTCACCGTATAGATATGGACACAAGCGGACTTATCGCAGTGGCGAAGAATGATGTGGCGCATACGGGACTTGCGGCACAGCTTGAGGATCACAGTATGCACCGTGAGTATCGTGCTATCGTAGTTGGCAGCTTCCGTGATGACACAGGTACGGTGGATCTTCCCATTGCGCGTCATCCCACAGACAGAAAGAGGATGGCAGTGGTAAAATCAGGGGGAAGAAATGCGGTGACACATTACTCAGTTGACGAGAGATTTACGGGATTTTCTACTCTTAAGCTGAGACTTGAAACGGGGCGTACCCATCAGATACGTGTGCACATGAGCCATATGGGGCATCCTGTCCTGGGTGATCCCGTGTACGGCGGAGATAAAACACAGTTCCAGCGGCGTCACCCGGCACTTTTTGCAGGGCAGTGTCTCCATGCGGAAAGACTTACTCTTATTCATCCGATAACAGGGGAGACCATGACTTTTGAGGCATCCCTTCCCGAGAAATTTGAGGAGATACTGAGACTTCTGAGAATGCAGTAAGACATTACGAAAGGAATCGGTAATGACAAATCGTACAATTGCGGCGATATCAACACCATACGGAAAAGGCGGTATTGCAGTCATCCGTATAAGCGGTGATGATACGGCACGTGTGATAGGCAGGATTTTTGTGCCTATGGGGAAGATACTTCCTGCAGATGCACCCCGCATGGCAGTATTCGGTGAGATAAAGGAAACGGACGGTACTGTGGTGGACACAGGTGTATGCGTATTCTATAAGGGCTCTGCATCATTTACGGGAGAGGATACGGCGGAGATATCATGCCATGGCGGAGTGCTTGTCACAAGACGTGTGCTTGAAGCGGTGTTTTCGGCAGGTGCGGTGCCTGCGGAACCGGGTGAATTCACAAGACGAGCCTTTCTTTCGGGGAAGATAACACTGACCGAGGCGGAGGCGGTAGGGCTTCTCCTGGATGCGGATACGGATTCAAGAATGAAGCTTGCATCATCGGGTGCAAGAGGAATACTTTCGGAAAAGCTGTCACTCATCGGCGACAGAGTTTCTGCAGTTTTGTCGAATCTTTTTGCCCTCATCGACTATCCTGATGAAGATATCGACGAGGTGGGCGAAGAGCGACTTTCAACAGAACTTCTTACTGCGGCAGCAGATGCGGAGGCGCTTTCTGCAACTTTCCGTACGGGGCGTGCGGTAAAGGATGGTATTCCCACCCTCATCTGCGGCAGACCGAATGCGGGAAAAAGCTCACTCTACAATGCTCTTTCGGGAGAAGACCGTGCCATTGTTACGGATGTTCCCGGAACTACAAGAGATGTGCTTGAGGATACGGTGGACTGCGGTGGTGTTACTCTGAGGCTTTTTGATACTGCCGGAATAAGAGAGACGGGCGATACTGTTGAGAAGATCGGTGTTGAGCGTGCCATCGGAAAGATGGATACGGCAGAGCTTATCCTTGCGGTGTACGACGGTGCAGAAGGTCTGACAGATGATGACAGAGTTATTATCTCAAAGATAAAGGAACATACCGTCGGACGTGATGTATATACGATCGCTGTGGTGAACAAGGCCGACAACGGACTTGCGCTTACCGAAGACGATGAGACGCTTCTTCGTGAAACGCATGGATGTGTGATAGAGCTTTCAGCGAAGACCGGTGAGGGGCTTGATCTCCTTCGTCATAAGGTTGCAGAGCTTTACGGACTCGGTGAAATAAGTATCGGTGAGGATGCCGTGGTGTGGGATGCATCCCGTAAAGCGGAGCTTGATCTTGCGGCACTGTATCTCAGAGAAGCTGCAGCGGCTCTTGCGGCAGGTGAACCCGAGGATGTGGTGTGCTCATCGGCAGAGCTTGCTCTTGGTGCTATCAGGCGTACCGACGGACGCGGAGTCTCAGAGGAGATAGTAAACGGGATATTCAGCCGTTTCTGTGTCGGTAAATGAATGAACGGATATAAAGGGAGAACAGTGATGTTCTCCCTTTTTGTGAAAACAGCAAGAATCTTAAAATAGCGGAAATGTGTCGTTCATCCCGAAATATATGTTGTTTGTCGTGCTTTATTCTTTCTGACGGATTTTGTGATACAATGTATACATAACAAAACGATCCCGTGAGATACGGGACAGATCAAAACAAAAGGAAGTACGTATCATGAAAAAAACTATCAGAATCCTCTCAACTGTAATCTGCTGTATGAGTATCCTGCTTTTTACCGGATGCTCAGAAGATGAGACTATGAAGTTCGATGCAAGTCAGTTTTCAAATCTTTTCGATGACGACTCAAAGTATTATCAGAATTACAACGAAGAATACGATTACGACGAATATGATTATGATGATAACAGCGGTTACGATAACTACAGCTATGACGACAGTTATAACAATAATAATTACGACGACAGTTATGATTACGGATACGATTACGGATACGATGACAGTTACGATTATGGATACGACGACTACAGCTATGACGATTACAACGAACAGAGCCTTTGCTATAGCTGTGGCGGTAGCGGAGAATGTGATTCCTGCTACGGTTCCGGCAGACTTGATTCCCTTTCCGGAAGCTCTCTTGGTGACACCTGCCGCCATTGTTACGGTAACGGAAGATGCTACGCCTGTGGCGGAGACGGATACAGATAATCCTGATTATATAATGCTCTGCGGAATACCTGCCTCCGCAGAGCATTTTTCTATAATACAGTCTGCATTGTCCCTTGTCCGAAAATGCAAGTTGACAACAGGCTGTCCTTGTGATATACTCATAAGATGAAGAGTAAGGGCATTCGCGTGAAGTGCCGTCTGACGGGGAGTTTGCAGGCGGACGAAAAAAGCACAGCTTTTGCGGTGGATGCTCTGAATCCCGCTTCGTGTGGCAGAGCCTTCTTTTCCCTGCCGTATGATACACGGGAAAAGGAGGTATTTTTATTTTGAAAACAAAGTTATCACAGACAACCGTCAATGCCGCATCAAGAATAAAACTCATATCGGTTCTCGCAATCCTTGCGGCAGCAAGTGTGGTTCTCGGAAAATTTCTGCAGATCCCCATCGGGGACAGCATCAGAATAAGCTTTGAGAATCTGCCCGTCCTTTTTGCAGGAATAGTGTTTGGCCCTGTTTCGGGAGGAGTTGTTGGACTTGTATCCGACATTACAGGATGCATCGCCGTGGGGTATCAGATAAATCCCGTAATAACTCTCGGAGCTGTGTCTGTAGGATTTGTATCGGGAGTACTGTCACGTTTCCTTATTAAAGACGGTAAGGCTCAGTGGTGGCGTGTGCTTATCTGTGTTCTTTTTGCGCATATTATAGGTTCAATGCTTCTGAAATCGGCAGGGCTTCGCCTTTGGTATACCACGCCGTGGTCGGTGCTCGCTGTAAGAATTCCTGTATATCTTGTAAATACAGTGGCGGAATCATTTATTATTGCAATACTTCTGAAAAGCGGAATAATCAGAGGAACTATACGAGATTTCTTCGGAAGATCACGAAAGGTTTGACTTATGAATTATAAAGAATCAATGGAATACCTCAAAAGCTCACGCCGCTTCGGCTCCCGTCCCGGACTTGAGAGGATAACGGAGCTGTGCAGAAAGCTTGGCAATCCTCAGAACGGACTTCGCTTTATCCATGTTACAGGAACCAACGGTAAGGGTTCGGTCTGCTCAATGCTCTATTCTACCCTCTCCTTCGCCGGAATGAAGGTGGGACTTTTCACATCCCCATATATGCTTGATTTTTCCGAAAGGTTCATCTGCTCGGGTGTTAATATCACAAGAGATGAGATCGCATCTATCGTAACGGAGGTTGCCGCTGTGGCAGATGAGATGGAGGACAAGCCTACGGAGTTTGAGCTTCTTACGGCTATGTCATTTCTGTTCTTCCGCAAGAGAGAGTGCGATATTATCGTCTACGAGGCGGGTATGGGCGGACGTCTCGATTCCACGAATATCATTCCCGCACCCGAAGTAGCGGTGATAACGGGTATTGCACTCGATCACACCGAGGTACTCGGCTCAACCGTTGAGAATATCGCATTTGAGAAGGCGGGCATAATCAAGCCGGGCTGTAGAGTCGTATACGGCGAGATGCCTGAGGAGGCTGCAGCGGTGGTGCGCCGCAAGGCAGAGGAAGTCGGAGTTACTGCCGTTTTTGCAGGCAGAGGAAGTGAATATGAGGTCACAGAGAAGACTTTTACCGAAAAGGGCGCATCATTCTCAATGGGTGAGAGAACAGGATTTGATCTTCCCCTGGCAGGACTTTATCAGTTTGCAAATGCATCGGTGGCGATAGCTGTTCTGGACAGTCTTGACGTGTGCGGAAAAAAGCTCCCCGATCTTATAATAAAAAAAGGACTTGCACGTGCAAAGTGGCGTGGCCGCTTTGAACTTTTCCGTCCCGATCCCGTTATGATCTTTGACGGAGGACACAATCCCCAGGGAGTTATGGCAGTAGCGCAGAGCCTTGCTGTATACTATCCTGACAGGAAGTTTACAGTGATCTCGGGAGTTATGGGCGATAAGGATCACAGCGAAATGTGTCGTATAATGTCGCAGTTTGCAATCCGTGCTTATACAGTAACACCCGATAATCCCCGTGCCATGGATGCAGCGGCGTATGCTGCAGAGCTTCGGGAATATGGCATTGACGCATCTCCATGTGAGTCTATGGAGGATGCACTTGCACTTGTGACAGATAAGGATACCATCGTCCTCGGAAGCCTTTATATGTATAAGCAGTTTATAGAAGCTCTCGGAGACTGAGAGCTTCCGGAAGGGACAGATCTATGCAGAAAAAAGTAATAGCAGTGCATGATATATCGTGCGTGGGAAGATGTTCCATCACGGTGGCACTTCCCATAATCAGTGCCGCCGGGCTTGAATGTTCAATAATCCCCACAGCACTTCTCTCCACTCACACAGGTGGATTTACGGGATTCACATTCCTTCCCCTTACAGAGGAGATGGAGAAGATAACGGCTCACCTGAAAACCTTGAGCCGTCCATCCGATGCGGTGTATACGGGTTATCTCGGCTCACCCGATCAGATCGGTGCGGCAAAGGCAATAATAAATGATCTGCTCCGCGAAGGCGGTGTCGCTATCGTTGATCCCGTAATGGGTGACGGAGGGGTACTCTACAGTGGATTTGACGGGAGAATGGTCGACGGAATGAGAGAGCTTTGCTCAGGTGCGACTGTGATCATGCCGAATATTACTGAGGCATCATTCCTTCTCGGCAGGGCATGTCCCGAAAATGAGCCCACAGCCGGGGATGAGACTGCGGCAATACTCTGTGATCTTGCGGGACTTGGCGCAAAGTCCGTAGTCCTTACGGGTGTGTATTCGCCGGACGGCAAGATCGGTGCGGCGTATTACGATTCAATTACCGGGGAGATGGGTTACGCCTTTTCGGAAAAGCATCCCGGATTCTACCACGGTACGGGAGATGTGTTCGGCTCTGCATTTACAGCGGCATATACTCTTGGTGCAGGACTTGCAGCGGCAACAAAGGCGGCTGTGGATTTCACCGGAAAAGTTGTAAAGCTCACTTCGGATGAGAATGACGATAAGAAATACGGCCCCGTATTCGAGCCTGCCCTCGGGGATTTTGCTCATGAGATGGCTCGCCTCGGAAAGTGATAAAACGAATAGCTGAAATTCCCTCTTTGCATATGCAGAGAGGGAATTTTGCTACCGTTTTTCGGATAAAAAGTGCAATTCATCCTCGGAAAAGTGTCGTTTGTCAGTTTTTGAGCGAGAAAAGAAAAAGAGTGGTATAATGATAACGTCGAAAGAACAAAAGGCAAAAACGAAACAAAAACACAATAAGAAAAGAGGAA
>JAZUBE010000295.1:0-9837 GCA_045638325.1 Eubacteriales bacterium | reverse complement strand
ACCCTCGGCATACTTGTTGGTAAGGTGGGTACCCATGGCGATCATTACTGCCTCGGATACAAGGTTCTCGCTTGCGATCAGCTCAAGGCCACGACGCTGTCTGTGAAGCTCGGATCCTACTGCGGCAGCGACCTCGGGATCAGTCTCGCTGAGCTTGCGGATAATCTGTTCGATCATTTTTAATCTCTCCTTTTTTCGTTGTGGGAAAACAAACTTTATTCCATTATACCCACATTATACAACATATTTGTGCGGTTTGCAAGGGGTAACGATGTTTTATCTCGGGAACTTTTGAAAATAAATACTCAGTTCACCGTTATGAATTCTTTATCCCGCATCACGTGCATTTCCGATGCTCACGGATGCGACGGGTGCGGATATTCTCATTATACTATCAGGGACGCTTTAAATTTGCATTGCGCAGGAGAAATACGCTCGTTCGTGCGTTCATTTGCAATTGGTACAAATTTTCGTAAATTGCACAAAAACAGCATCTTTTGTTCGCAAAAACATTGTTAAACTCTGTCAAAAAGCAAGGGGGTTGACAAACACAAACAAATGTGCTATAATATAACACGAACATGAGTTCAGCGGTTTGAAGAACACAAAACCATGAAAGGAGTGGTGTATTGATGTGAGGGGCAACCCTTTGAAACTTATTTCTGAATACTCAAAGAGCTTTTGTCTTGGTGAGGCCATGGATGCGGCAGGATACCGTGGACGAGGAAGAATATACGAGGCGGTGCGGGATATTGAGATGCACGCCCATATTCTGAGGCGCGAGGTAGCATGCAGTATGCGTGATCCTCACGAGGATGAAAGAATGGCACGGATAATCGGAGAATATGAGCGCATAGCATTTTCCTCCGATGATGAGGGCATCCGTGTCTCAGACAAGCTGAAGGCCCTTGAAATGTACCGCCTTCTCACACAACCTCACACGGAACCGTGTGATAAGGATGAGGGGATCTCACTTGTGGTTAACTACGATTACGGAGATACGGAGGCGAAGGATGACGGAAAAATATTATAGAGTCCGTGATATTTCCTTCAATCCGTGTTTCAGGGATGCAAACTGCACAAGGGCGAGATACAGGATCCTCTGCGGCGGTGCGGGGTCGGGAAAGAGCTTTAACACGGCACAGGATCTTATTCTGAAGCTGTCCGATGAGAAGTACAGAGGCGCAAACCTCATGGTGGTGAGAAAGACGGAGGCGGCGAATCGCAACAGCGCATTTGCGGAGCTTTGCGGTGCAGTGAGACGTATATTCGGGGACGAGAGTGAAAAGTACTGGCGTATCCGTCAGGAGCCCATGATGCTTGAGTCTCTTGTGACGGGGAACGCAGTTATCTTCCGTGGAATGAAGGATGCAGCACAGCGTGAACGTGTGAAATCGGTGTCATTTGAGTCGGGGAAGCTTACATGGATATGGTGCGAGGAGGCGACTGAGCTTGAAGCGGAAGATCTCGATATTCTTGACGACAGACTCAGAGGAGAGCTTGCATCGGTGAATCCGGAACTGTATTTCCAGATAACTCTGACCTTCAATCCCACGAGCGCTACTCACTGGATAAAAAGGCGTTTCTTTGATGCACCTTTGTCAGAGGATGTGTTTATACATCGCTCGGTGTTCGGTGATAACAGATTTATTGACGGTGAATATGCGGTACGCATGGAGAGACGACGGCTTTATGATCCCGAGGGGTACAGGGTGTACGCTCTCGGTGAATGGGGCGGCAGCGGGGAAGGACTTATTCTGCCTCACTTTGAGGTGGACAGAGTCCGTGACGTCCATGTGGACAGGAGTTGTCTCGCACAGGATTTCGGTTACAACCATGCCAACTGTATTTTGCAGGTGGGGGAGTGTGACGGGGACATTCTCGTTATGCGGGAGCTTTATTGCCGTGGTCTTGATACGGGGGAGATCATTCACCTGTCGGAAGAACAAAAGTTTCCGAAAAGTGCGGTGATGTACTGTGATTCTGCGGAGCCTGACAGAATAAAGATGTGGCGTGATGCGGGATATCGTGCGGTACCTGTGAAGAAAGGGGCAGGATCTGTGGCATCTCAGATCGACTTTCTCAAGGGGCGGCGTATTGTGGTGGATGAATCCTGCGTGAATCTTATCCGTGAGCTTGGTGAGTGGCGATGGATGAAGGATTCCGTCAGCGGTGAGTTTATCGATGTACCTGCACCGTCGTCCGATGATGCGATAGCGGCACTCAGGTATTCGGTGTCGCACTTCCGCAGGCGTTACCGCACAGTGGACAAGGGTGCTCTGGGACTGTAGCCCGGCTGAGCGTCGGCTGAGCCGACAGGCAGGTATCGGCATTACTTCAATCGAAGGGTAAAGCCATCCCACGACCGTAACGGTTGCGACAATACGGTGCCGCAACCTGAATACCGGGGAAGCCCCCGGTGGCAAATATCGGCTAAGTTCAGCTAAGAGATAAAGCGATCCCTCTACATCGTCTTGCTTCGCAAGCCGCCAACCCCGATGATTCCTTCGGAACATCGGGCGTACCCCGAGCCTTCCCCTTGAGGGGAAGGTGTCAGGCATAGCCTGACGGATGAGGTGTTCCCTCGTAACACGAGGAGGCACGGCACAGCTTCACCCGATAGATGAAGCAATCTCACGACCCTCTCCCATCCGCACATGATCCGAATACGGTTTTTATTTTTTTAAACCAAAAGAACGAATGTTTATATCGGCGGCAGATGTTCCGCTAAAAATTCAACTGAAAGGAAAAACAAATGACAACAAACGAACTTAATGAACGGCTCCACATTTTCAGACAGACGGAGCTCCCGAAGCTTCAGAGGCTATCTGCATATTATTCGGGCAATCATCCCATTCTGTCTGAAACAAAGGAGCCCGGCAAACCCCGTAACAGACTTGTGAACAACTTCTGCCGTTCTATCACCGACAGTACTGTGGGATATTTCATGGGCATTCCCGTGACATACGGCGGTGATGATGCCGAAACGCTCCGCGAGGCCCTCAGACTTACAGCTCTCAGTGACGAGCCTTTCGTCAACAGTGCCCTTGCGGGAGATCTCTCTGTGTACGGCAGGGCTGCGGAGCTTCTCTGGTGTGATCTTGACGGTGAGGTAAGATTCACGGCGCTTTCTCCCGAGACAGTTTTCCCCATCATCTCCGAGGATGTGGCGGAGACACTTCTCGGAGCGGTTCGTACCTTCCGCAGAAGTGACGGTTCAGTTACCGTTCAGTACATTGACGGCGAGGCGGTATATGATTACACGGATAAATCAGGCTCACTTGAGCTTACAGATGCGAGGGAACATTTTTTCGGCACAGTTCCCGTAAACTTTTACCGCAACAACAGAACCATGACGGGTGACTTTGAGCCTGTGCTGACTCTTGTAGATGCGTACAACAAGCTGCAGAGTGAGTGCGTGAATGATTTTGAGCTTTTTGCAGACAGTTATCTTGCGATCTCCGGCATGGGCGGTACTACTGCGGAGGACATGGAGAAGCTGCGTCGTGAGAGGGTACTTCTTCTTGATGACGGTGGCGATGCCAAGTGGCTGACGAAGTCTGTGAATGATGTGTACATTGAGAATCTGAAGACTCGCATAGCGAAGGATATATACAGATTTTCGGGTACGGTGGATATTTCAGAGACAGATATCGGAGGGATCACAGCATCGGGCACAGCCATGAAGTACAGGCTTGTGAATTTCGAGAACCGTGTAGCGGTTACTGAGAAATTTTTCCGTAGGGGGCTTGTGAACAGATTCCGCATCATCGGTTCGGTGTACAGGATGATGGGCAGAAGATTTGATGCATCCTCTCTGAGGGTGACCTTCACGAGAAATCTCCCGGGAAACTGGGAGGCGGCAACGGAGCTTGCGGTAAAGCTTGACGGAATAGTGTCGAAAAAGACACTTCTGGAGCTTCTTCCCTTTGTGGACAGCGCAGATACAGAGCTTGAGAGGATAAGAAAGGAGACAGTTCATGAATAATCAGACATTGACCGATGAGATTATGGATGCGGTAAGTGAGGAGGACATGGAACTTCTCCGTGAGATCGGTGAAGTCGATGCTGAACCGGATGAGGCTGAGGCGGATGCAACGACAGGGTATCGTCAGAAGATCGAAGAACTGGAGGAGAAACTGCGTCTTGCTGAGGAGGAACGTGCTCTGAGGGAGCGTGAACTTATGTGTCTCGGACTTCTGGGGGATGCGGGGCTTCCGTCTGATCTGAAGGATGCGGTGATGGCATCATCCGACATGGTAGGTACTGTTGAGCTTATAAGTGAGACTGTGGCAAAATGTGTTGAGGCTGAGGTATCGAAAAGATGCCGCAGTGATGCACCGTCTACAGGTTCACGTGCACCTCTCACAAAGGGTGAACTCATGCGCATGCCTGTGGCTGAGCTGCAAAGGCTCCGTGACAGCGGATTCACACTATAAAACAATATGTGGTGGGTGGGAATGAGACTCGACTGGGAGTTATTTTATATATCGGCTGACTTTGGTCTGTAGGGTGAAGTTAATCCCACGACCGTGACGGTGTTTGTGGTGTGGCACAAACACCTGAATACCAAACATAGGGCCAACCCCGTAGTTTTCTCGGGACTGACTTTGGTCTGTAGGGCGAAGTTAACCCCACGACCGTGACGGTGTTTGTGGTGTGGCACAAACACCAGAATACCAAATCGGCAATTCTGCAACGGGACGATGTGGGCATCGTCCCCTACAAAAATGTGAGTATTCCCACACCCGTGAAAACCTCTCTATCGTCGGATGTGCTTAGTATGCGACCACCGCGTCGCAAAAACAAACGTCATTTCCGCAATCGCAAACGATTGCGCGACGAAGAACTCCACTCCCACAAAATCTTACCGCGACAGGGGGATCTTTAAGGGGGATGGAGCCCCGCGACTCCCCCTTGAATGCGTTTCTGGAGGGTGCGGGGGACGACCACGAGCAAAGCGAGTGTGTCGGAAGCAAAGCGGTGCCATAATTTGGGCATTTCAAAGATGGCTCTCTGCGAAATAACAATCCGAGGATAACTAGCCCCAACGTAACCCAAACAGACGGAGTGACCAAAGGCCAACCAAACTAAAACAAATCAATCAAAAACCAAAATCAAATTCAAACAAATCTACAAACAAAAGAAAGGAATTAAAAAATTATGGCAAACACAGTTTATGAAAATTCAGTACTTGAGGCAAAGCTTACAGAGCTTATGGATTCCAAAATCCAGGTAAGAGGTCTTATGACCATTGACGACAGTCTTACTCAGAGCGCAGGTCTTACAAAGACCGTAAACCGCTACACCTACAACGGCACCGTTGAAACTCTTGAGGGCGGTGAGGCAAACTCCTCCGTGGGCGAGCTTACCTTCATTCCCGAGGAGTACACAGTCAAGCGTTATCAGCAGACCTTCCGTTATAACGACATGGAGGTCATGAAGGACCCCTCCATCATCGATATGGCACTTTCCGGCCTTGCGGATGTAATGTCAAACCAGATCAGAGGCGAGTATTTCGACGAGATCATGAAGGCTGACGGAAGACACCCCTTCACAGGTGAAACTCTCACCTACGGTGATATCGTCGATGCTCTCGGAGAGATCGGACGTGAGGTGGAGGACGGACTCTTTATCATCATGTCCGCCGAGTGCCGTGCGGCGATCAGACGTGACCCCGATTTTTCTGCGGCACGTCAGGGTGAGGTGATGTACACAGGTCAGTTCGGTACTCTTTGCGGTATTCCCGTGCTGTTCTCTAATAAGGTACCCGCAGGCAAGGCGGTCATCACCGATAAGGCGGCAGTAAAATTCTTCGTAAAGAAGGAAGCGGCTCTTGAGCAGGACCGCAATATTGAGACCAAGGTGAACACCGTAGTTTACGAGCGTCACGGACTTATCGCACTTGTGGATGATACCGCAACTGTAGTTCTCGGCCCTTCTGCGTCAATGCTGACCGTTACTTCCGAGGGCGGTGTACCCGCAGTTACAGGTAAGGCTAAGTCTGCAAATCCCATGTGGTACAAAATCGGCGGCTGTCTGCCTCTTGCAGGTGACAAGATCGACGAGGCGCACGGCTGGACTCTTTACGGCGGCGGTGCGATCTCCGCAGGTGAGGGTGATGTTATCGTTATTGCCGAGTGCGATGACGACGGACTCTGCGTATCTGCGGGAAGATGCGCTATCTGATAAAAGGAGGCAGACTATGACAGATCTTGAAAAGCTGAAGCTGATACTCGATATTCCCGAGGGCGACAGAACAAAGGACGAGCTTCTGTCATTGCTCCTTGAACAGGCGAGAGTATACCTTCTCACCTATTGTCACAGAAGATTCGTGGATGAGACTACCGCCTCCACCGTCATCCAGATGGCGGCTGAGGATTTCGGCAGAGTGGGAAGCGAGGGCGTGTCATACCGCACGGTATCAGGGGCATCCGAAGGTTACAGAGGCGAGTACAGCCCGAAGATCATGGCACAGCTCAGACGCTTCCGCAGACCGGGAGGTATCGTATGATCCTTAAAAGACGGTCGAAATATATGAAACTCTACACCCCTGACGGTGAGTTTCTCGGACGGTATCCCGTATCTGTGAGCTACCGTACCGCTGAGGAAGTGGAATCAGGTGATGTGCTCTTTACAAATCTGCGTCTGTCGGTCTATGCCGACAGGCACAGATCCCCCTCGGGGGGATATATCCGCGGAATGATCCTTGAGAGCGAGGATGGCGGAGATAGATACCGTGTGCTTGTTCCGGTAATGTCGGGCAGAATGTGGGTTATAAAAGCGGAGGCGGTTATGGCTGACGGTGATCCCGGAATCTGCAGAGACGGAGGTAACGGGGATGACAGATAATAATTCAGCCGTAAGTCGTATTGTTGCTGAGGCTGCGGCGGTATCGGGAGTAAAGGCGGTACATGCACCCTCGGCTGCAGCAGGTGAGAAGATCATCTACAGATACACTCCCGGAAAGTACGACGGAGATTATGAGGTGTTCACGGTGACTATGAGATTCCTCTCGAAGGATACAGCGACTGCCTTCGGACGGGTTGAGGCGGTGTCACGTGTGCTCTGCTCGGAGGGAACGAGAAATGTTCTGTCCGAGGACGGATGCCCCGTTTACATTGAACGTAAGTCCGGCGGCGGCAGCGGTTATATCGGTAAAACGGGATACTTTTTTGTCATTGCATCATTTGAGGTGAAAAGGCAGATGCCCTCCGATATAAAGATCGCAGTGAGTGAGGTTTTGTGATGATTATATGACCGGAAGGAAGTGATATTTGATGGAGAGAGAAGTAAAAGAATTTGCTCTGGGTACGGCGGTGCTTTACGCGGCACCGGGAATCGTGCCCGAGAGAGAGCTTGAGGATATGGATTACCGTATCGGTGAGGCGAGAGACGGATGCCGTCTCACATACGAATGCAAAACGAAGGAGCTTTTTGACATAGACGGAAATGCGGCGGCGACACTCAGATTTGATGAAAAGGCAAAATTCAGAGGGAAACTCACACGTATCTTTGCAAGTGGTATGCCCGTGCTTTTTTCGGGACTTATGAAAAGAAGCGGCCGCGGTACGGTGTCGATGCTCATAAAATGTCCGTTGCCTGACGGAGAGCATCTCAGATTCTACATGGTGGGCGGTGTGATGCTCGGTGCCTCCTTTGATATGAAGGAAGGCGGATGTGCGGAATTTGAAATGATCTTCGGCAAGGATGCGGGAATGCCGAGGCTTATCCTGAAGGGAGGCGGTGAGTACAGATGATCAGAGTATCTGTTGAAAAAAGCGGACGAAAGATCATATTCGGCAGAGAAGTGATACTCTCCTCCGTGAAGGCGGAACCGCTTTGCTACAGCGGAGATTTTCCTGCACTCCCGAAGGAGGAGAGAGAGCCTCTCAGACGGTACATTACTCTTTCAGGGTACATCGTATCCTCGGCTGAGACGGAAGACGAGCGCATCCGTCGGATCGGAAACAGACGACGTGCGCTCTCACGTATTACTGCTGCCGCAGAGCACTTTATCCTGAGGATAGGGGACAAATACGCCGAATGCTCCGACGGTGAGCTGGTGTTTGAGAGAGAGTCCCCGTTTTCGGGAGATGCGGCAGAAAAGTTCAGCCTCAGAGCAGTCATTGCGGGAGGTTATTTCATGCACAGCAGCACGAAGGCGGTCGTGAAAAGACTCACTGAGGGAATGCATTTCCCAATGCATACGGATGCCAACTTCACTGTCGGCAGATACACCGACGGATATGTGGTGGAGACTGACAACAGCGGTGATGTGCCTGTGGGCTTTACAGCGGAATTCGTAGTGTCAGGAAGCGCATCCTCATTCAGCCTTGTAAACGGTGTAAACGGACAGAGGATATCCTGCAGATACGGTTTTGAATCCGGTGACAGGATACGTATTTCAACAAAGAGAGACAACCTCTTTTTCCTCCTTGAAAGAGGAGGGGAGAGGATAAATCTCACAGGCTGTGCGGATGAGGATACACGGCTGTTTCTGCTTCCCGCAAAGCGATGTGAGCTTTCTGTGGAGGGATGTGGCATATATTCGGGAAGCGTGACCTACAGTGAAGCATTCGTGACATTTTAGGAGGTGCCGGTGGAGATCATAAAAATATACGATAAAGATTTTACGGAGCTCGGTATCTGTGCCGGATATACGTATCTCAGATACACGAGAGAATTCAGGGATGCAGGACAGGCAGTGGTAAAGCTTCCCTCCGCATCCTCTGTCACAGAGCTTTTCAGGCCTGACGGATACATCTTTGTACCCGACGGTACCATGTACATTATACGTGCGGTGGAGAAGGATCTTGTGCGTGGCGAGGTTACGGTAAGGTGCAAAGGACTCCTTGACTTTTTCGGAGGCAGTGCCACGGGGGAGGAGTTTACTATGTCAGGGGATGTGGCAACGCTCCTCTGCGCACTTGCGAGGAGAGGGGCTGAGAATATGCCTGCACCGCTTTCGGCAGAGGCTGTTCTTTGCGGCAGAGATGTTACCTTTGAGGGAGGTCGTTCGTACCTTCTTCCCGATATGGTGAGCCTTTGTTATCTGGGCGGTATCGGAATGAGCCTTGAATATACGGGTAGCGGATTTGTGTTCGCACCTGTTTTCCCGGAGGACAGAACAAAGGGATCGGCGGATCCCGTGGCACTGTCGTGGGATCTGGGCGGATTCTCTGCAAAGCGTACTCTTGCGGATTTCGGAGAATACAGAAACGAGGCTGTTGTATCGGGTACGGAAAAGGAGAGCGGCGGACGTTACATAGTTCGGGTGAATGCGGATTCTGTAGATATGTCGGACTCATTTCCTGACAGCGAACATTTCAAAAGACAGATCCTTGTGAATTATACGGCTCCCGTTACTCCGTACATGAAGATCGACGGGATGGGGGAGAAATATTTCGACGAGGCGGAGTATCTTGCAGATATGAGACTTGCAGGTGCGGCGGCTCTCGGAAGATGCAGACCGAGACTGACTCTCTACGGCAGCATTCCCGGGGAAGATGTTTCGCCCGGAGATATCGTTACCGTTTCGGACCACACAAGCGGTATAAATGCTGCAGCTCTTGCGGAGCGTACCGTTACGGAATACTCCGGGGGAGAGAAGAAAACATACACCGAGCTTTCGGCTGATGCCGTGCTCTGAGAATAAAAAGAAAGGAAGAATTTTATGGAAAAATCATTTTTCTTTGATGCTGTGGTAACGGGGGGAGTCCCCGACAGAAGCTACAGTGCTGAAGATATTGCCATGAGGGAGGCGTGGCTCATTTCCGACGGAGTTGTCGCAGGAGATTCTCTCACAGTTGACGGCACATCGGGCGACGGAGTTTA
>JAZUBE010000294.1:0-12054 GCA_045638325.1 Eubacteriales bacterium | reverse complement strand
TCTGAGGATATACGCTGCGCAATGATAAATTTTGTCGTATCAGGTATCTCTGTTTCAAAGGCACTGCGGATCATTGCATCTGTCTTTGTATCAACAGCGCTTGTTGAATCGTCAAGTATAAGTATCTTCGGATGCTTCAGGAGTGCTCTTGCAATACAGAGTCTCTGCTTCTGTCCGCCGGATACGTTTGTTCCGCCCTGCTCTATATATGTATCATATTTATCGGGGAAATTCTGTATAAACTCATCCGCACAGGCGAGGCGGCAAACACGCTCGATATCCTCATCAGTGGCATCTGCATCACCCCAACGGAGATTCTCCTTTATAGTTCCGGAGAATAGTACATTCTTCTGAAGAACTACCGCAACGTCGTTTCTGAGGGAATCCATACTGTACTCACGTACATCACGCCCACCAACGATCACTCGTCCCGAGGTCACATCGTAAAGTCTGGGAATAAGTGATACAAGAGTAGACTTCGCTGATCCCGTACCACCGATGATCCCCACTGTTTCACCGGACTTTATGTCAATATTTATCCCCTTGAGGCAAAGTCTTTCCTCGTCACCGCTGTAACTGAAAGAAACGTTCTCAAATCTTACAGATCCGTCACCTACAACAGTCTCTGCGTTTTCGGGATCTGTCATGTCGCTCTCCTCATCAAGGATCTCAACGATTCTCTCAACGGAAGCTCTGGACATAACTAGCATTACAAACATCATGGCAAGCATCATAAAGCTCATAAGAATCTGCATTGCATAAGCAATAAGGCTCACAAGCTCTCCTTCGCTGAGTCCTGTGGCAGCATTGTTTCCGGAAGCAATTATAAGTTTTGCACCAAACCATGAAATAAGCAGCATCGTTGTATAAATGCATGTCTGCATGAGAGGCATATTCCACGCAATTCTCTTATCCGCATTTGTAAAAAGCTCGTACATCTTCTTTGAGATCTTGCCGAACTTCTCTTTCTCATGCTCCTCGCGGACAAAAGATTTCACAACCCTCACGCCGTGAAGATTCTCCTGAACCACCATGTTCAGCTTATCGTATGTCTTGAATCCTTTTTTGAAAATAGGATGAACTCCCGACATGATGATATACATACCTATACCAAGAACCGGGATTATACCCACGAATATCATCGCCATGGGGAAGCTGATCTGAGTCGCCATAACAACGGAGAAGATCATCATAAAGGGACTTCGTACAGCTCCGCGGATTATCATCTGATATGAGTTCTGTACGTTTGCCACATCGGTAGTAAGTCTTGTAACAATACTTGATGATGAAAACTTATCTATATTGTTAAAGGAAAAGCCCTGCACCTTATAGAACATATCGTGACGTACGTTCTTCGCGAATCCCGCAGATGCAATAGCGGCACTTCTCGCACAAAGCGCACCGAAAAGAAGTGAAACAAGAGCAGACAGCACAAGCACGATTCCCGTCTTGACAATGACATTCATCTGTCCCTTATTCACACCTTCATCAATAAGGTTTGCCATAACAAGAGGTATAAACACCTCCATTATAACCTCTCCGCACACAAAAAGCGGTGAGAGTATGGAATGAAGTTTATACTCCCTCACACATTTCAATAATTTTTTTATCATATCACTTTTCCTCCGTTACATCCGTTATCTGAATCGCTCATATTCTGTGCCATCTGTTTCGCAACTTTCCGGAACACTTTAAGGTCATTCTCACTGATACCGCTGACAAGCTTTTCCTCAAGCTCGTTGAGGTCTGTCTCGATCTCAGCGTGGATCTGCCACGCTTTATCTGTCAGAACGAGCTTTTTAAGTCTCGCATCTCCCTCGACACTGCATCTTTCTATGAGCCCTTTCTGCTCCATGAGTGTCACCACCCGTGACACGGTGGAACGTCTTACGGCAAAGTGTTCTTCTATATCACGCTGAAACACTTCTCTACCCTTATTGTGAGCGATATATCCGATGATCCAGCCGTTGGTTCCCGTAAGACTGTCAAGGCGTTTCCGCCCTGCAGAGCTGTCTGCTCTCCGTCCGATCATCCGGGAAAGATTCTTTATTACAAACCCTATGGGTTTTGTTTCCATTATATCCCCTCCGCATAAATGTTAGATGTGCAACAACTTTAAATATTGTACACCCGTTGTGATAATGTTTCTACAGCGCAAAATAGATTTCGCGTGAACTTTTTATGAATTGTACAACAGCCATCAGACTTTGGTGAACAATTCTCCCAAGATTTTACAATATTACACCGAAACTACACAAAACCGTCACTTTGATAAGTTAAAATAACAATGCGAAAGAAATATTCTTTTAAATTTGCTTTGATTGTAAATTTTCTGTTTACAAGTGCAAAAAAATGTGATATAATATATAAAAGTTTTTTTGCACTTCGTAAAATTATCAATTTCAACTGTTAAAGATTCTTTTGTCGCGTACGGGCGCAAGGAAGGAGAAATAAAATGGGAACCAAAATTCTTGTAGTCGATGATGACGCTAATATTTGCGACCTCCTCCGACTCTATTTCACTAATGAAGGTTATGAAGTAAAGACTGCCATGGACGGTGCTGAGGGTGTCAGTGCGTTCAAGATGTATGAGCCCGATCTCGTGCTTCTTGATATCATGCTCCCTAAAAAGGACGGCTGGCAGGTATGCAGAGAGATCAGAGAATCCTCTTCCAAGCCTGTTATTATGATCACCGCAAAAGGTGAGGTATTTGACAAGGTACTCGGTCTTGAGCTCGGAGCTGACGATTTCGTTGTAAAGCCTTTCGATATGAAGGAGCTTTCCGCAAGAGTAAAGGCTGTCCTCAGACGCTATAATTCTCACGACAATATGAATGATGACGAAGTCATCAAATTTGAGAATATCGAGATCAGTCTGCAGAAGTATGAGCTGAAGCTCAACGGCAAGGCTGTTGAGATACCTCCGAAGGAGCTTGAGCTTCTCTACTTCCTCGCTTCTCACTGCAATAAGGTATTCACACGAGATCAGCTTCTTGACAAGGTATGGGGATTTGATTATCTTGGAGACTCCAGAACCGTCGATGTTCATGTAAAGAGACTTCGTGAAAAGCTCGAGGGCGTTTCAGACAAGTGGCTTCTTAAAACTGTATGGGGTGTCGGCTACAAGTTCGAACTTATCCAGTAATATTACATCAATAATATCCAGCCTCCGGCATAATCCCCGGAGGCATTGGCTTTTTATGAATTATCAGGCGAGGTGACTATTTTGTTTAAAAGTATATTTATCAAATATGTCAGCGTGTTCATGTGTATCATCGTGGTATGCATTTTTCTGCTTGCAACTATAATCACTACTATCATCAACACCTACGGAACTGAGCAGCGTCTGAGTACCCTTTCATTTGCATGCTCATCGATGAGTGATTTCATAACTGATGACTATGATACGGCAAACACAAGGAATTTTTCGGAATATCTTTACGAAAATGAAACCGCTATCCACCCCGTAATGAATCTTCTCTCGGGTAATATCGGAAACATGCTCATGTTCATTACCGATACAGAAGGTAATGTCACCGTTTCGGGAGGTTCTACCGGAATCGTTCTTGAAACTGAGGTAGTGTTCAATTCCGATGGGGAATATCTGGTCCCTACTGATCTCATGACACAGCTTTCCGAAGACAAGGAATTGTCGATCACAGGTGATCTTGACGGATTTTTTATAACCCAGAACATCGTCAGCGCAAGAGCGATCTTTGACCGCAACCACGTCTTTCTCGGAGCAGTATTCGTATGCTCCACCGATAACGGAGTCGATGCCCTCATGGTCGATATGAATAAGGCTATCCTTATCTCAGGTCTCTGGATCATGCTTGCGGCTCTCGTCGCCACCTACTTCATAAGCGAAAGACTCGTTGCACCCATAAGAGAAATGCGCCGCGCCGCAGAAGCCTTTGAGAAAGGGCATTTCGATGTGCGCATAAATGTGATCGGAAATGATGAAATTGCAGGACTTTCTGAGGCATTCAATTCCATGGCTCAATCACTTGAGGAGCTGGAAGATATGCGCCGCAGTTTCCTTGCAAACGTATCTCACGAGCTTCGTACTCCGATGACAACGATCGTGGGATTTGTGGACTCAATTCTTGACGGAGCTATTCCTCCGGATAAACACGAGTACTATCTCGGTGTTATCTCCGATGAGGTCAAAAGGCTTTCAAGACTTGTTACCTCACTCCTTGATATTTCAAGAATGCAGGCGGGTGAGAAAAAATTCAATATGCAGACATTTGATGTCTGTGAAACCGCAAGGCAGGTGCTTATTTCATTCGAACAGCGTATCGATGCAAAGAAACTTGACGTATTCTTTGATTGCGATGACGAAAACATGGAAGTGTATGCAGATCCCGATGCAATTCATCAGGTAATCTATAACCTCTGCGAAAACGGCATCAAATTCGCAAACGAAGGCGGAAAATACGGTATCACCATCAAAAAACTCTCAGCAAAACAGCTTGAGATTTCCGTATTCGACGAAGGACTCGGAATCAAGGAAGATGAGATCAAATACGTCTTTGACAGATTCTATAAATCAGATAAGAGCCGTGGACTTGACAAAACAGGTGTGGGACTCGGTCTTTACATCGTGCGAACTATAATTGAGGCACACGGAGAGAATATACACGCCGAAAGTGAATACGGTAAGTGGTGTAAATTCGTATTCACTCTGCCCACTGAGGCACCTAAAAAATAAGATAAGGATTTTGACTGTGGAATATTTATATACTGCTACCTGTCTATTCGGACTTGAGGGACTTCTCGGTCAGGAGATCGATGATCTGGGTTTTCGCAGAGTTGAGACTATTGACGGACGCATCACCTTTGCAGGTGATGAAAACGGTGCTGCCGTTGCGGCTGTAAATCTCAGATTTGCCGAAAGGCTTTATCTTCACATCACGTCTTATACCGCACGTACTTTCACTGAGCTTTTCGACGGAGCTTCCGCTGTAGCATGGGAAGACTATATCCCCGGTGACGGACAGTTCCCCGTAAAGGGACACTCTATCAAGAGTACGCTCTTCTCTGTTCCCGATTGTCAGAAGATTCTTAAAAAATCTCTCGCAGTGCGGCTTGGTAAACATTACGGTGTGAAATTCATGCCGGAAACAGGTGCTCTTTATCAGGTGGAATTTTTCATTCTGAAAGACAAGGTCTCACTTATGATAGACATTACAGGCACCCCTCTCCACAAAAGAGGCTACAGGCCTGAACGTGTCGCCGCACCTCTGAGAGAAACTCTTGCAGCGGCACTTGCAAAACTGTCACGTCCGAGAGAGGATGTGCTTTTCTGGGATCCCTTCTGCGGTTCCGGCACTATCGCTATCGAAGCCGCAATGATGATGAAAAATATCGCTCCCGGCGCAAGACGCCGTTTCAGTGGTGAGAATACCGGGCTTTTCCCTGCAGATTCATGGAATGATGCAAGAGAGGCTGCAATTGCCGCTGAGATTTCAGACACAGACTTCAGGGCAAGGGCTACCGACATCAATCCCGAATGTGTGAGGATCGCAGGTGATTCCGCAAAGCGTGCAGGCGTTTCCGATATTATTGAGATATTCGAAAAGGATGCTCTCTCAATCGAAACAGGAGGTGTCCGTGGTACAATAGTAACAAATCCTCCTTACGGCGAACGTCTCATGACCGTGGATGAAGCAGAACAGCTCTACCGTGATATGGGTACTCATTTCAAATGCCTTGACCGTTGGCAGATCTACGTCATCACCCAAAACGAAAATTTCGCACGTCTTTACGGACGCAGACCGGACAAGGTGAGAAAGCTATATAATGGAATGATACCCTGCTATTTCTATCAATTTTTCAAAAACAACAAATAACAGTATTGGTGTATCTGTTTTCCAATTTCAATTATAATCACAAAAATTGTTGATATCTGACGATTATTGTGATATAATACTGTTTAATGTAAATCAGTGAAAGAGGTGAAATTAGTGCAGGAAAATCAAATTTATTCTGATAAACATAATAAACTTTTGAAAGCCCTGAAAATCGCCTTTCTTGTTTTAATTGACACTATTTTCGCTAATGTTTCCGTACTGCTTTCCATGTTCATTCGTTTTGAGATCAGCTTTACTGAGCTTTTGAAGTATGATCATTATATTAAAAACTATGCGAAATCAGCACTTATAATGTCTGTTTGTGCGATAGCTGTGTTCTACGTAATGAGACTTTACCGAAGTCTCTGGGAATTTGCAGGGGCTGAGGAAGCTATACGTATCATAGGTGCTTCCGCATTACTCAATATCTTCCTTATGGGATATATTCTCTATAACCCCACATTTCTTCCCCGAAGCATTCCTGTCATAAATACCCTTGTACTGTCATTTCTGATCCTTATCTGCCGATTCGGTTACAGATATGCTCGTATATTTGTAAAACGCAAACGCAGAAATCTGTCCGCAAGAGTCAAACGTACAATGATCGTCGGAGGCGGCTCTGCAGGTGCAACAGTTATCAGAGAAACAAAAAATTCCGATAAATCCACAAATAATATCGTCTGTGTTATTGATGATGACCGATTCAAGCTCGGTTCAAGTATTCACGGAGTAAAAATCTGCGGAAGCAGAAATGATATCCCCCGTCTCGTGGAAAAATTGAGGATTGAAGAAATAATCATCGCAATGCCCAGCGCAAAAGCAAAGGACAGACACGAGATCATTGAGATATGTCAGCGTACAGGCTGTCACCTCAGAACACTTCCCGGAATCTATCAGCTTGTAAACGGAGAGGTCAGCATACAGAAGATTCGTAAAGTCGATGTCGATGACCTTCTCGGCCGAGACAGTGTAAAGGTGGATTTTCATGAAATATCAGGCTATGTTCATAATAAAGTCGTTCTCGTAACCGGCGGAGGCGGTTCCATCGGAAGTGAGCTTTGCCGTCAGATTGCTGAAAACAAGCCGCATGAACTTATTATCTTCGATATATACGAAAACAACGCCTATGCAATTCAGCAAGAGCTGAGATACAAGTATCCGGAGCTGAATCTTACAGTCCTTATCGGATCCGTAAGAGATGAAGACAAGATAAATGATGTTTTCAGAAAACACAAGCCGCAGATAGTGTATCATGCTGCAGCTCACAAGCATGTTCCTCTTATGGAGGATTCCCCTGCAGAGGCTATAAAGAATAACGTATTCGGTACATACAACACCGCAAAGGCGGCGCACGAAAACGATGCCGAAACATTTATCCTCATCTCCACCGATAAAGCTGTAAACCCCACGAACATAATGGGTGCATCCAAGCGCGTGTGTGAAATGGTCGTGCAGTATTTCGCATCCGTTTCCAAAACAAAGTTTGCCGCTGTAAGATTCGGCAATGTACTCGGAAGTAACGGAAGTGTCGTTCCTCTGTTCAAAAAGCAGATCGAACGCGGTGGCCCCGTCACCGTAACACATCCCGATATCATCAGATTCTTCATGACAATTCCCGAGGCCGTGTCACTTGTTCTCCAGGCAGGAGCTTATGCTAACAACGGTGAGATCTTCGTTCTCGATATGGGTGATCCCGTGCGCATAGATGATCTTGCAAGAAACATGATCCGTCTGTCCGGGTTTGAGCCTGATGTTGATATCATGATCGAATATTCAGGACTCAGAGACGGTGAAAAGCTCTACGAAGAACTTCTCCTTTCCGGTGAGGGACTCGGTAAAACATCAAACGACCTCATCTTTATCGGTCACCCTCAGAAGAAGGACGACGATCTTTTTGTACGTGAGATGGATGAACTCAGAGCTTCATTCAACGCCGGTCCCGATGAAATACGTACTCTCATGCAGCGCATCGTTCCTGAATATCATCCCGAGCGAGGCGGCAAAAAATAATAAAACACGGGGAGCCTTCTCCTGCAGAAGTGCTCCCCCAAGTTATGCACAAGGATAAAATTATGTCAAAAGAAATGGTAAATGAAAACAAAATGGGAGTAATGCCTATAGGCAAGCTTCTTGCCACAATGGCGATTCCCATGATGATCTCAATGCTGGTTCAGGCTCTCTACAATGTAGTAGACAGTGTATATGTATCACGGCTTGGCGAAGATGCTTTCAACGCGGTGTCCCTTGCCTTTCCTCTCCAGAATCTGATGATCGCATTCGGTGGAGGTACTACCGTGGGAATGAATGCACTTCTTTCCCGTTACCTCGGCGCTAAAAAGCAAAAGGATGCGGACAGAGTCGCAAATACGGGAATATTCCTTTCCCTTTGCTGTGCTGTGCTGTTCGGATTTATCGGTATCTTTGGCGCACGTCTTTTCTTCTCCGTTCAGACTGATGTTGCTGCGATTGTGGATTACGGTACCGATTATGTATCAATATGTCTCGGTCTCTCCATCGGTATCTTCTCGCAGTTCTGCTTTGAGAGACTCCTTCAGTCAACAGGACGTACCACCATCTCGATGGTAACTCAGCTTATTGGTGCAGTCATAAACATTGTACTTGATCCAATCCTTATCTTCGGATACTTCGGTTTACCCGCAATGGGAGTAAAGGGTGCGGCTATTGCAACCGTATCGGGACAGATAGTTGCTGCAATTATCGCAATTATATGCAATCTTAAGTTCAACCGCGACATACACATACGTCCGAAGCTCATCCGTTTTGATAAAGAAACTGCCATCAGTATATACAAGATAGGACTTCCCTCCATAATCATGCAGAGTATCGGTTCCGTTATGACCTTCTGCATGAATCAGATTCTCATTGCATTCACCACCGCGGCTACCGCTGTATTCGGTGCATACTTCAAACTGCAGAGCTTCATATTCATGCCAATATTCGGTCTTAACAACGGAATGGTGCCTATCATAGCATATAATTTCGGTGCAAAAAGACCTGACCGTGTCAAGCGCACTATCAAGCTCACTATAATCACAGCCGTCTCAATAATGGCTGTGGGAATGGCACTCTTTGAGTTTATTCCCGCAACTCTGCTGGGCTTTTTCAATCCCTCTCCCGAAGCTCTGAAGATCGGTGTACCCGCACTTCGCATAATCGGTACACACTATCTCCTCGCAGGATTCTGTATAATTGCAGGATCGGTGTGCCAGGCTATCGGAAATCCCGTACATAGTCTTATAGTATCTGTATGCCGACAGCTTGTGGTGTTGCTCCCCGTTGCGTGGCTTCTTTCCCTTACGGGAAATCTCATGCTAATATGGATCGCCTTCCCCGCTGCGGAAGTAGTATCGCTGATACTAAGCTCCATATTCCTGAGAAAAACTTTGAAAACAGCCGATACTGTAATGAAAGAATAAATAATCAAAACAGCCTTCTCCGATGGAGAAGGCTGTTTTGATAGCATTATTTAAAAGTCACATCCCATTTTGCGATGTATTTGAGGATCAGAGATGCATCCATAAGATTCACTTTATCATCGCCTGTAACGTCTGCGGCATCAGGATTCGGAGACACTTCCCACTTTGCGATGCATTTGAGTATCATCGAAACATCATTGAGGTTGATCTTGCCGTCACCATCGGCATCACCGTGATATACAGCACTGTCCGCATCAAGTCGTATATAGGGGATCTTATTATCAACGGCATATTTATGCGCCACGGAATTTGTATAACATCTGACTGTGACATTATCACATCCAAAAAACACATCTTTGCCAATATTTGTTACACCTGCGGGTATCGTAATATTTGTAAGCTTCTTACAATTCTCGAAAGCATTATCTTCGATCTCCGTCACACCTTCGGGGATTATAACCTCATTAAGAATGCACCCTGCAAAAGTATATTTTTCAATCTTTGTGATACCTTCGGGAATATTCACATTACCAAGACTGTTGCATATTCTGAAAGCACCCTCGCCGATATGTGTCACACTGTCAGGGATATTTATATCCGTAAGCTTAATGCACAAAGCAAATGCGTCTTTACCGATATTGACAAGTCCCGCGGGTAAATCTACACTCTTCAGCTTTTCACACCACATAAATGCCTGTTTTCCAATATTCCTGACCCCTTCGGGAACAGTCACACGTACAAGATCCGCACAAGCATAAAATGCACTGTTTGCAATAGTCAAAGTACCGTCTTTCACAGTATATTCCCCGTTTACTGTTCCATCTGCAGTTATAAGATGCTTGCCAATATAAAGCACTCCGTTATCCCAGTTCGACGGATCATTATAGTAAGCAGTGTTGTAGATCACGTACTGATCTATGTCTGCTACAGTATCGGGTACATTAATATTTTCAAGCGATGTACAGTGAGAAAATGCAGTTCTGAGGATTTTAACACTGCCAGGAATCACAATATCGGTAATACCCGTACAATAAGAGAAAGCCTGAGTCTTTATTTCCGTCACACCCTCAGGTATGATGACATCCACAAGTCCGGAGCATCCGAAAAACACAAAATCTTCAATGACCTCCACACCTTCGGGTACAGTTATCTCAGAGAGACCGATACAATAGTAGAACGCACTGCTACCAATACTTTTAACACTGTCGGGAATAGTAATATCTTTAAGACTGCTGCACCATGCAAAAGAATGTGATCCGATCGTTCTCACGTCAGCCGGTACAGAGTATTCTGCATCAGTCCTTCCTGTAGGATAACACACAATTGTTTCTCCGTCAATAGTAAAAAGCACACCGTCAACGGATTTATATGCAGGATTGCCCTCTGTCACTGTTATTTTTTTAAGGCGTGTACATTCATAGAATGCGAGTATGCCGATACTTGTAACACTGTCGGGAATAGTTATATGATATATGTATTCGCATCCGCGAAATGCTTCGTTTCCGATTCGGTTCACGGGATAGCCGCCAAGACTGTCGGGAACAACAATTTCACCTCTGGAATTATTATCAACCTTTGTGATGATCGCGCCTCCATCGGTAATTACATATGTAAAGCGCCCTTCGGTCGTCGCACTTGCTTCAATCACAGTCATAGGTATACAAAGCATTGCCATAACTACTGCAAGGAACAAAGATACTGACTTTTTCATTCTGATTCGTTTCATTCTAAATTCCTCCTTTGAATTTCCCGCACTTCATTTATTAAATCGACAAAAGAAATAATTTATTTCGCAGCTCCTATTATGTTTACACAATATTCACAAATCGTCATCTATAATCTTCTCTTATAAATTTATTTTAACACATTTTATTAAATAATCAATATTTTTGTTACTTTTGCAAATAAATCTCTACATACTTCTTGTAATTTATCTTAGTTTTATGATACAATATAGACAGATTATTATTCCGTAAAGGAGATACATATGAAAACAACACCCACATCCGTTATCGCGACTACGTACTCACTTGAGCTGAGTGAAACAAAGATCGCCATAACCCTTCACGGCGAGGAGATCGCAGTGCTGAATCCCCTCACCGCAATGAACACCACAAACGATGACAACGAGACTTTTGCCCTCGACATTGAGGATGATTCCGCTGTAACCTTCAGACAGGTTTCAGACAATGTGTATGAGTGGACTTCTACCTCCGCACTCTGGGAGAAGAAAGTGTACACACTCACCTGCTTTGAGACTTATTTTGAATACTATGTTACCGTTTACGGTAAGGGACGTGTTGACACTGTTGACTACTTCGGTTCTCACAGACGTGAGGACTGGAAGGTATGCAGCTCTCACGAGTTCTGCGAGGGATTTTATCCCGATATCGCTCTCGGTGCTGAGGACGGAACTTTCCTTCCCGATCGCAAGGTAAATATTTACTCTTGCCTCTCTGTTCCCCCCATGTTCTACTACTCCTTCAAGATCGCGGGACTTCCCACTTATCTTGCATTCGGCGTTGTAGCTGAGATGGGCGAGCACAACTTCTGCGGTGTTGCTTACAACGCACACTACGGCCATTTCAGCATGTCTACCGATCAGTACGGACATCAGGTAGTTGACGGTCAGTGGACCACTCCCAAGATGGTTGTCTACACCGCAAAGGATCACTACCACGCAGGTGAGAGATACTGTGACTTCTACTTTGACGGCGGTATTTGCGAAAGAGGAGACAGCAGTCCGAAGCCCCGTTTCTGGT
>JAZUBE010000293.1:0-3451 GCA_045638325.1 Eubacteriales bacterium | reverse complement strand
CATCATGATGCCGGAGCTTGACGGATTTTCGGCTTGCCGTGAGATCAGGCGTTTTTCCTCAGTTCCTGTGATCATGCTCAGTGCAAGAGGCGAGGAATATGATAAGATAAACGGATTTGAGTCCGGTGCTGACGATTATGTGGTGAAGCCTTTTTCTCCGAAGGAGCTCATGCTCCGTATAGAGGCGGTAATGAAGCGTGTCAGGGCTGCAGGTGCTCCTGTTTCATCCGACAGAGAAGTATATACATTCGGTGAGCTTGTGGCGGATGTTACCGCAAGGATAGTCTATATCGGAGGAAAGCCTGTTACTATGTCTCCGAAGGAATATGATCTCCTTTTTTATATGATAAAGAATAAGGGTATCGCTCTGTCAAGAGAGAAGCTCATTACGGAGGTGTGGGGGTACGATTATTACGGAGATGACCGTACTCTTGATACACACATAAAACTGCTCAGACGAAGTCTCGGAGATTTCTCGGGGCATATTGTTACACTCAGAGGAGTGGGGTACCGTTTTGATGAAAACGCATAAAAAAACAGGATGCGGGGGAACTCCCCTGAGAATGAAGCTGTTCTGGCTTCTTGCGGGATTTGTCCTTTTTGCCATACTTATTCTGTGGGTGCTTCAGGTAGTGCTTATGGATAATTTTTATCAGGCTGTTGCCACAGGCAAAATGGATAAATCTAACGACAGGATCATAAATGTAATAAAACATGGTGGCGATGTGAAAAGTGCGGCGTACAGTGCCGCCGAGGAATCGGATGCCTGTGTGTCCGTATACATGATAAAAAACGGATCGGGTATGAAGATCGCCGATGCTCATATCAAAAACGGATGCTATGTACATGACCTTGTTTCAAATACAGAACTGAGCCGTATTTATGCTGAAACTGTAAATGAAGGCGGAACACGTGTGATAAATGTGGGCGTAAATGCCATGACAAACGTAGGAACTTCAATCTTCTATTCATCTGTAATTGAAGATAAGGGAGTGGATTACATGATCCTTCTCAGCGCGGAATCCTTTCCTGTAGGAACGATGGCGTCGACTGTTACGGTACAGCTGTCCATTATTACAGTGCTTCTTCTTATGGGCGCCGGATTTTTTGCAATCGTTATATCAAGAAAGATAACACGACCTGTGTCTGAACTTTGCAGAGAAGCTGAGAGGCTTGCGGCAAGAGATTACAGCGTTTCATTCTCCGGAGGAGATATCGAAGAGATCAATCGTCTCGGTGAAACTATGAGCTATGCAGCAACAGAGCTTGAACGTTCGGACAGAATGCAGAAGGAGCTTATTGCAAATATAACTCACGATCTCAGAACACCTCTTACGATGATCTCCGGGTACAGCGAGGTAATGCGTGATATCCCCGGCGAGATCACGCCTGAGAATATTCAGGTGATAATCGATGAATCTGCAAGACTTTCGTCACTTGTGAATGATGTTCTTGAGGTGTCAAAGGCACAAAGTCACACCATGGAACTGAATCCCGTGAGATTCTGTATCTCCGATGCCGTAGAGTCTGTGGTTAACAGATATGGTGTTATGCTGAAGGATAAAGGGTACAGCATAAGCTATGAATCGTCTGAAAAAGATGTAATGGTATTCGGTGATGAGACGAAACTCCTTCAGGCGCTTTGCAATCTCATAAACAATGCGGTGAACTTTACGGGTGAGGATAAATGCGTATCCGTGAAACTTTACGTTACTGATGGGATTTGTCGTATTGATGTGAGTGATACCGGACGTGGTATTCCCGCAGATGAGCTTGAGAGCATTTGGGACAGATATTACAGAGCGAGAGACTTTCATAATAAAGGTATCGCAGGTTCGGGACTGGGACTGTCAATAGTAAAGCATATCATGCTCCTTCACGACGCCTCATTCGGTGTGAGATCGACTATCGGTGCGGGAAGCACATTCTGGTTTGAGGTGAAGACTGTTGAATAAATAACGGAAAAGAGGATCTGCTGAGGATCCTCTTTTTATTGTTTGTGTATTTAAACTTTTAAGATTTCGCTGAAACATATTGACAAATGATGTAAGGTGTGATATGATAGATACATCACTTTACTGCTTTATTCAGCTAAAGTAATAAAGCAAAATTTTGGAGGAAATATCATGAAAAAAGTATTATCACTTATTATGTGCCTTATTCTTGTATTCGGCACACTTTCCGTGCTGGCATCCTGCGGTAAGGAGAACACAGATGACGGAAACAAGGATGCAGGCGAGAAGAAAGAGACTCTCGTTTGCGGCGTTACCCTCTTTGAGAAGATGAACGAGAAGGATGCAGACGGCAACTGGACCGGCTTCGAGACTGAGTTCGCTCAGGAAGTTGGTAAGATCATCGGTATGGACGTTAAGTTCCAGGAGATCGACTGGGGCCAGAAGTACAATGAGCTCAATTCCGGTGCTATCGACTGTATCTGGAACGGCTTTACCGCTAACTCCAGCGATGACGGAATCAAGCGTTCCGATCTCGTTGATTTCTCCTACGGTTACATGCTCAACCAGCAGTGTATCGTTGTGAAGAAGGATAAGCTTGATTCTATCAAGACTCCTGAAGACCTTAAGGGTAAGACCGCATGTGTTGAGGGCGGAAGCGCAGGTGCTGCATATGCTGAGACCGTTACCGATAAGGATAAAGTTCTCGCAGCAACCGCACAGATCAATGCATTCACTGAGGTTAAGTCCGGCGCTGCTGACTTTATCGTAGTTGATATCCTTCTCGCAAAGAATATCTGCGGACAGGGCGACTATGAGGACCTCGCTATCGTTGAGGCTATCGAGCTTGAGAGCGAGATCTATGCTGTAGGTTTCAAGAAGGGAAGCTCCCTTACCGCTAAGGTAAATGCTGCTATCAAGGAACTTGATGAGAACGGTAAGCTCATGGAACTTGCAAAGAAGTACGGCTTTGAGAATGTTCTTAAGGTTCAGGAGTCCATCGAGGGCTGATCAGTCATACATATAAAGGAAAAAATAATGGGATTCTGGGAAGTAACATTACGTCTTCTTGACGGACTTGAGTACACCTGCCTGATATTTGCGCTAACACTCGTGTTAGCGCTTCCTTTAGGTTTGGTGATATCCTTCGGCTCAATGTCGAAGTTCAAGCCTCTTGCATATGTGGTAAAGACATTTGTATGGATCATCCGAGGTGTACCGCTGATGCTTCAGGTCATCATATTCTTCTATGTACCGGGAATACTGTTCGGCGCACCTATATTTTCAAGACTTGCATCCGTAGTTGCGGCATTTGTGATTAACTACGCCTGCTATTTCTCGGAGATATACAGGGGTGGTATCGAGAGTATACCACGCGGACAGTATGAAGCGGGACAGGTACTCGGTATGAAGAAGAGCCAGGTGTTCTTTAAGGTCGTGCTGATGCAGGTCGTAAAGAGGATTCTTGCACCTATGTCCAATGAGGTAATTACTCTGGT
>JAZUBE010000292.1:0-6677 GCA_045638325.1 Eubacteriales bacterium | reverse complement strand
AAGGCAGAGGAGTTCTTCGAGCTTGAAAATCTTTCCGATCCCGACAATGCGGAGATATCCCATCACATTTATCAGGCTATCCGTGCACACGGTATAATGAAGCGTGATATTGATTACGTTATCAAGGATAATGAGGTTCTTATCGTAGACTCATTTACAGGACGAATCATGCCCGGACGCCGTTATTCCGACGGACTGCATCAGGCTATCGAGGCTAAAGAGAATGTGCAGATCCAGAAGGAGAATCGCACTATTGCAACTATCACCTTCCAGAACTACTTCCGTATGTACGATAAGCTTTCCGGTATGACCGGTACAGCTCTTTCCGAGGAGGTAGAGTTCAGAGAGATTTACAATCTTGACGTTGTTGAGGTTCCCACAAATAAGCCCATGATCCGTGACGATCATCCTGATATCGTATATAAAACGATCGCAGGTAAGGACCGTGCAATAATTGCACAGATCAAGGAGTGCCATGAGAAGGGACAGCCTGTTCTCGTAGGTACCGTATCTGTCGAGAAGTCCGAGGAGCTTTCAAAGAAACTGAAGGCAGAGGGAATAAAGCATACTGTCCTCAATGCAAAGCATCACGAGAAAGAGGCGGATATCGTTGCTCAGGCAGGTAAGTACGGCTCTGTTACTATTTCAACAAATATGGCAGGACGTGGTACTGATATCCTTCTTGGAGGTAATGCTGAGTATCTTGCGAAAGCAGAGATGCGTAAGATGGAATACGACGAGGAGACCATCAATATTGCCGCAGGCTCACTTCAGGATATCACAGAGGAGCAACTGGCAGCCCGTGAGGTTTACCGTGATCTTTATAAGAAGTTCCAGGACGAAATCCGTCCCGAGGCGGAAAAGGTGTGTGCTGCAGGCGGTCTGTTTGTTATCGGTACAGAGCGTCACGAGAGCCGTCGTATCGACAACCAGCTCAGAGGTCGAAGCGGACGTCAGGGAGACCCCGGTGAGTCCCGTTTCTTCCTCTCTCTTGAGGATGATCTTATGAGACTCTTCGGCTCCGAGCGTATTATGGGTGTTATCGAGCGTCTCGGTATGGATGATGATACCCCCATTGGCGAAAGACTTCTTTCCAATTCTATTGAGTCTGCACAGAAGCACCTTGAGGGTGAGAACTTCAACCGCCGTAAAAACGTCCTTGCTTATGACGATGTAATGAATCAGCAGCGTGAGATCATCTATAAGCAGCGTTCCGATGTTCTTCACGGTGAGAGTATCCGTGAGAAGATCATGGCGATGCTTGAGAACACAGTAAATGATACTGTTGATGCATACCTCCATGAGGACAGTATCGACGAGTGGGATGTTGACGGACTTCGTGATAAGTATCGCGGACTTCTTACAACAGATGAGGACTTTACCGATCTTGAGGGCTCTGCATCAAAGGTGCGTGAGGAGATCCTTGATGAGCTTCTTGAAAGAGCGAAGAAGGTCTATGAGCATAAAGAGACCGAGATCTTCGGTGAGGAGACAATGCGTGAGGTGGAGAAGGCGATCCTTCTCCGTAACGTAGATATCAAGTGGATGGATCACCTTGAGGATATGGATCACCTCATGGACAGTATCGGACTTCAGGCTTACGCACAGCGTAATCCCATAAACGAGTATAGAATTCACGGTGCGGATCTCTTCGACGATATGATCAATCAGATCAGAGATGACACTGTACGTGGAGTTCTTTCTGTAATGCCCAGAGAATCCGTTACAAGACGTGTTGAGGTTGCAAAGCCCGTGACATCAGGATTCTCAGGTTCAGCAGCGCCTAAGGCTCAAGGCCCCGTAATGCCTAAGCCCAACACTCAGAATCCTCAGGGTGTGCCTACCCCCGGTCGTACTTTTGTGAATAATGCTCCAAAGGTAGGAAGAAATGATCCCTGTCCCTGCGGTTCAGGTAAAAAATATAAGAAGTGCTGCGGAAGCGGTATCGCCGACGACGCGGAGTAATATATCATGGGATTTGGAATATTTCTCATAGGATATGCCATAACCTTCGGTTCCGCATTTTTCACAACGTATCTTTTTCTTGACATTATCGGATGTCTCATAATGGCGGCATCTCTTATAATGCTTACGGGATATCAGAAAGCTTTCCGCTTTTCGGCGGCGGCATCCGGTGTTCTATGCCTTGTCTATATGGCATCGGCAGCCCTCAGAATGATGGGATACGGAACACCTGCAGAGGGTGAGATGTCACTTCTCGGTGAAAAGATCTTTATGTTGGTGAGCAGCTATGCTATACCACTTGTGTCACTCACTTTTCATGCGTTCTTTCTCTATGCTGTATCAAAGCTTGCCATTGAGGTTGAGCTTCCCGATATTGTCAAAAGATGCAAAACATATATGACCGTTCTTGCGGGATATTTCGGGGTTTACTTTTTCTTCAATGTTCTTCATGAGAGAATTGCCGCATCATCGGTGGTCGTTCACAATGTTCTGGCATCGGGACTGAATCTGTTCCATGCTATATGGCTTCTCATGATGATGTTCATGATCCTGTCATGCCTTAAATGGATTGCTCCTGCAGAGGATGTGGCGGCAGAGGAGAGAGGCGAGAGAGCAAATGACGGAATACTTGCAAGAGTCGGTGAGAAGCTTGACCATATACAGGAACGTGCAAGAACTCCCAGAGAAAAGAAGGAAGAGGAAAAGCTGAGGAGAGATCTTGAGCGACCTGTTGATTCTATCCCTGATAAAATCTCCGATGATAGTGGGGATGAAAAATAACAGGATTTAATGTAAGTAAATATAAGGAGGCATTTTATGAAGCTGTTCTGGATAGGCGCAGGAATGTTATTTCTGGCAAACCCCGTTGTTGGTGTGTATGACTATCTGCCGGATTTCATTGGATGCCTCTTTATAATGTACGCCATCCGTGACGGTGCGTACATTATAGAAAAGCTTGAATCCGCCAGACGTTGGTTTATGTATGGCACACTCCTTGGAATAGTACGTACCCTTGTGTCATTTGCGGATATCGAGAGTCAGCACACACTTCCGTTAACTCTTGCTTTTATCTTTGCAATAGTTGAACTTATTGTATATATTCCTGCTTTCCATGAGCTTTTTAGAGGCTTTGATTACGCCGCAATGAGGCTTGGCGGTTCAAATGTGTTGTCAATGGGGCGCCGCATGGGATATTTCAACGATGAATCGGGGAAAAGACAGTACGGTGAGATACAGGATGATACAACGGGAAGACTTGCGAGGTTTTCTCAGATATTTCTCGGTATCAGAGCTGCAATGTCAGTTATACCCGAGCTTCCTGCGCTCGAGCTTTCGGAATCCGAGAATCTCGGTGATGTGGGAGTTTTTCAGTTTTCTTCAATCGGAACTCTCATAAAGCTTGTAGCGATCGTAATAGCTCTTATACCCGGAATCGTTTTTGTGATAAGACATCTGCGCTTCCTTTACAGGATAAAGAAAACAGGGGATTTTATCCCTGCGGTCAACAATGAGCTGACCGAGAGATTTGGTGATCTTTCGGAGATACATACCTGCTCATATATGAAGCTCCTGTCATTTGTGGTGTGTGCCTTTGTTGTACTTTATATGGGATTTTATGATTATCAGATAAATATAGTCCCAAGATATGTCTGTGCAGGAGTACTTGGAACTGCTACGATACTTCTTTTTGCGTTTTCGAAAAGAAGATTTACAAACCTTTTGCCAATTATTCCTGCGGTGGCTGCAGTGCCGCTGTCAATGAAGACATACATCCTTCAGAAGGATCGATATGAGTTGTACCGTATTCAGATGATGAATTTGTATGAATCGGGCAACGAAACTTACTATGACAGAAATATCAATGTAATAGATGAGGAATACCTTATAATGGCAAAATGGGAGAGCCTTGAGGCAGTTGTGCTCGGTGTTGCGGTATTGCTGTTTCTTGTGCTTTACCTGAAAGTATGTCTGATTCATCTTAAAGATTTCAGATCAGTTTCTGACAGATACAGAGCTGAGATCGCAAAGTCTCTGAAAGTCCGTGGTGGTATAATGCTCGGAGGAGCAGGACTTTCGGTGGCATATTTCACCGCATACAGATTTATTCTTCCGTACTTTGATTCGGCAGCCATTGTTGGTATCGGAGTGAATCTTCTTGCGGCAGCGCTTGTTATCTCATTTGCAGTACAGGCGAATAAATTCGTATACGGAAATCTCCACAGTGCATAATATATCCCTGAAATATAAAAAGGATGGACGGAAATATGAAAAAAATTGCGAGTGTATTTCTTTCGTCAGTAATACTTGCATCTGTTTTTACCTCCTGCTCATCGGTGCCGGAGAAAAATACGGTTGCATCTGCATCATCTGAAGTAAAAACATACGACGAATGGTTTGAAACAAAGCTTGGTTATGTGCCTGAAAATGTAGTGCTTGGTGTAGGTTCTTCATCCGAGTATGGAATTGACATGACCGATTTTGAGAACGATGGTTATGTGCTCCGCACCGTCGGTGATACTACCGTTATATTCGGAAAAACCGAAGACGGACTTGACCTTGCTGTAAGACAGTATGTAAAAGCTGCAGAGAACGGTACTGTAGGTGGCCTTAATGCAGTGTATCATGAAGGATATCGTGTTGAAAAACTTACCATAGCAGGTCGTGATATCTCAGAATATACCGTCTGTTATCCTGCAAATTCAAATGAGAATGTGAAATTTGCGGTTTCTGAGCTTGTGCGATTGGTAGAAAAAGCAACAGGCGTAAAGCTTACTGCGACAGAGGGGGCTCCTGTGGCTCCTGCGATCAGTTTTGTTGTATCCGATGATGCTTCGCTCAGAGAGGAAGGTTACGCTTATACTGTCACAGAGGACGGTGTGATCTTTGAGCATGCGGAAGTGCGTGGTGCTCTCAGTGCTGTGTACCGATTCCTGCAGTGGGAGTGCGGTTGGGATTGTCTGACGTTTGGAGATTCCTATCTGAATGAGGCGGAACATCTGAATATACCTGTAGGTGTCGAGAGATCTGAGACTCCTTCGATCGACTATGTGAACATATACAACCCTTACAACACCTTTAAGACTGACCGAAATAGTCCTAATGCGGCACAGGCAGGATACCGTATGAATCCTATAGCTTGCCACGGACTGCAGAATAACGGCTTCTTTGGCTATACTGCCGATTTTCTCTCTCAGCCTTGTTATACAGATGAGGAATTGTATGAAGTTTGCCGTGACAATGTTGAGACATATATTGCTGCGCGCTACGGCAATCCCGGATTCAAGGCGGTTGACATTGCCGCGTATGACACGGGGGATTACTGTTTCTGCGATGTCTGTATGGAAATGTTTATTGAAGAGGGCGGAAACGCAGGTGCGGTAGTACGCTTTGCAAATAAGCTCTCTGAGGAGATGAACGAGAAGTATCCCGGACTTGCTTACCTTATTTTTGGATATCAGGGTACAAATGTGCCTCCTAAAAAAGCTGTGCCCAATGATATGGTTTACGTGACCTACTGCTTTGATCTCAACTGTTCAAACCATACTCTCGACGGCAAAAACTGTTCTAACAGAAAGATCTCCATGGACAGACGAGCTGAGGATTTTGCAAAGTGGTTTGAGGGATGGGGAGCTCTTACCGAGAATATATGTGTATGGTATTATACCCTTGGTACAGCGCTTCAGGCATATACTGTTCTCGACAATATTTATGATGACTATAAGTATCTTTCGGAGCATAATGTAAAGGGACTGATGCTTGAGACGGAGAACTGTGGTGAATTTGGAATAAAACGCATCGAGAACCAGCTTGAGTATGAGATGATCTGGAATACCGACATGACTCGTGATGAATTCCACGATCTTTACTGCAAGCTTCTGGAGAAGGAGTATGGTCCCGGCTGGGAATACATATACGATTACGTAGAAAAGTGGGAACAGGCTCAGGATAGTATGAATTGCTGGCAGTGCTGGGGATGGGCGCTTATAGGTCCCTGGGACAAGAGATACTCTACTATTTTCTACAATAACAATTTTGATGAATTCTGTGCTCTTATGGAAAATGCACTCGCTGTGTCTGAGAGTAAGGTGCAGGATAAAGCGATCAAACGTCTCTACGCAACCGTTCTCTATATGGGATGCTATTCTTCCTATTATCCCGCATGGCTTGAAGGTGACACTGAAAGAATCGCAGTCCTCAGTGAGAGATACGATCGTTGTATGGAAATGGTGCGCGAGCTTGGATATGATCCCACGAATCTGCCTACTATAGGAACAGGTACCGGATATACTGTTTCTTATTCGCCTACTCTTGAAGAAGCTGCATGGAAGGATTGGTTAGAGTGGTATGACGATATTACGGGACAGCCACTGCCTGCTGATTTACCGAAACAAAAATAAATTTATCTCACGGAGATATATATGAAAAAATTACTTTCCGCAGCCCTTGCACTTGTTACTTTCGCAGGAATCATGTCATCCTGCGCTAAAGTTGATACGGTTCCCGTATCTGGTATAACTCTCGCATCATCCGATGCGGCTGCATATACAGATCTGCTTGAATCACGTCTTGGGTACATTCCCGAAAATGTTGTACTCGGTATTGGTTCATCTGCCGAGTACGGTGTTGATATGACGGATTTTGAGAACGACGGATACATAATCCGCACTGTTGGCGATAACACTGTCATTTTCGGAAAAACTGCTCACGGTCTT
>JAZUBE010000291.1:0-2710 GCA_045638325.1 Eubacteriales bacterium | reverse complement strand
TCCTCACGGGAACTGACCGTGGCAATCAGATCATGTGCCAGCTGAAGCGCCTTGAAAGGCGTATCGGCTACAGCCCCCGAAGAATAGGACTTTCCGCTACTGTCGGTGATCCGACGATTGCAGCCGAATGGCTCGGAAACGGTACCGGAAGACATACGGCTATCCCCGAGGTGGGAACCGAAACTCTCAGATGGCGTATCGCAACAGAGCATTTCTATATTACAAGAAGTATAGCAAACGAAGAAGTCCCCGATATCCCGGATGAGGTTGCAGATATGCTCTTTGAGCCTGAGACCGAGGATGAAATACAGCGTAGACGTAACAGACGTGCCGAGTTTGCTCCGGGGATCACCGCCGAAAAGACAAGTGCCGAAAATGCTGACGAAGATGAGAAAAAGCCTGTGTCGGCAGAAGAAGCATACGAATTTCTTTATGATTCAGTGAAGGATAAAAAAGCAATCGTGTTCTCCAATTCCCGTGAGGAGACGGAGTACGTTTGTGCAACTCTCAGACAGATCGCAGAAAAACGAAAAGATCCCGATATATTCCTGATTCATCACGGAAATCTTTCGGCATCTATCCGTGAGGATGCGGAGCTTAAAATGCGGAATACTGAGTATCAGGCGGTGACCTGTGCATCTGTGACAATGGAGCTTGGAATCGATATCGGACGGCTTGAGCGAGTTGTGCAGATGGGGTCGGCGAACAGTGTGTCAAGCTTTCTGCAGAGGCTGGGAAGATCGGGCAGACGTGATGATCCTCCGGAGATGATAATGGTGCTTCGCGAGGAGGAACCGCTTCCGAATGCAAGCCTGCCTGAGATAATTCCGTGGGATCTTCTCAGAGCCATTGCAATAATACAGCTCTATATCGAAGAAAGATTTATCGAACCGCCGCAGGTTCGCCGTTTGCCATACAGTCTGCTTTTCCACCAGACAATGTCTGTGCTTGCATCATCCGGAGCGATGACTGCTCCGAGACTGGCTGAGGAGGTACTCACACTTCCGCCGTTTGAAAATGTGGAGAAGGATGATTATAAGAAGATGATCCTCGGAATGCTCCGTGACGATTATCTTGAAATGACAGAGGAACGGGAACTGCTCGTGGGACTGAAGGGCGAGGCTCTTGTGTCATCTTTCAAATTCTTTGCCGTGTTCAAGGACTCCGAGGACTATACTGTAAGATGCGGCTCCGATGAAATCGGTACCATCACCAAAGCACCTCCCAAGGGGGACAGATTTGCCCTTGCAGGCAGAGTGTGGGAGGTGGAGGATGTGGATGCCGTGAGACGCCTGGTGTTTGTAAATCTCGTTCCCGGAAAGGGTGAGATCGCATGGCCCGGTGACTTTGGCGAGATCCATACAAGGATCCTTGAGCGAATGAGACAGGTGCTCATGGAGGATACTGAATACCCATACCTTAAACCCGGAGCGATCAAACGACTCCGTGAGGCGAGAGCTGTTGCAGATGCTACGGGAATGACTACTAAAAATATAGTACCCCTCGGTGGAAGCACATGGGCATATTTCCCGTGGCTCGGTACACGGTCATTCCGTACCCTCAGACGGTATCTCGTGAGACAGACGCCCGGAGTCAAGCTTTCGGGAATGGACTTCGGCGGATCATGCTATATGACCTTCAAGCTTGAGGGTACTACGGGTGATGAGCTTCTCAGTATAATAAGAAGCGATATCTCAAAGAACGGCATCGATCTTCCCGCACTTGTCGGAGGTGGCGAGGCTCCGCTTTTCGATAAATACGATCCGTGTATCCCCGCAGAGCTTCTCCGTAAAGCATTTGTTGCAGATCATCTCAGAGCAGATGAGATCGAAACACGTGCAAAAATGGGAATTTTATAAATTTACACGTTATATATGGAATTTTTATCATAGATGTGATAAAATATAATGAAAAATTATTTTAATCTCGGAGGTATACCATGTCAGTTATCTGGAGTGATAGAAAACGTACACTTTTCGGACTTCCTATCAGCTTTACCAAATATACCATTACTGAGGAGAAACTTCTCATAGAATCAGGATTTTTCAGAAAAAATGAGGAGGAGATCCGTCTGTATCGTATTATGGATGTGACACTTCACCGTTCGCTTGGTCAGCGCATTTTCGGTGTTGGGACTATCCACTGCTGTTCAGCGGATAAATCTACTCCCGAGTTCGATATTAAAAGTATCAAAGATTCAAAGAATATAAAAAATCTCCTTTCCGATATGATCGAAGAGGAGAGAGACCGCAAGAGAGTATCCGTGCGTGAGTTCTCTCACGATGACGGAGATTGCTTTGATGCGGAATAAAACGGCAGTTGCCGAAAATAAAAGGAAAGAATTATGTCAGATAAGAAAAAAGATATATCCTGCGAATCACATTGCCGGATGGGAAAAGTCGGCGGACAGGCTGTTCTTGACGGTGTAATGATGAAAAGCGGAGACAGAGTTGCCCTTTCCGTGAGAACGGAGGAGGGAATAAAGTCTGAGCTTTCCACATTTACATCAAAGCGTAAAAAATATAAGATCCTGAATCTTCCTCTTATCCGCGGAGTTGTGAACATGGTAGAGTCATTCCAGCTCAGTTTCAAGACTCTTGAGCGTTCTGCGGAAATGGCAGGTTTTGAGGAGACTGAGGAGCCGGGTAAGTTTGAGCGCTGGCTTACTGAGAAATTCGGTGACAAGCTGATGGGCGTGATTATGGCTGTT